>JAFGWF010000071.1 GCA_016937295.1 Bacteroidales bacterium | reverse complement strand
GTCAGCGATTCCATTGCGCTCACGATGCTGCTCAACTGTGGCCTATGTCCGTCAACGGTAATATTGGCTTGGCGATAGAATACTTCTCTTTCCTTCAACTTGTTGCTAATAAACGCTTTAAGCTCGTCATGATTTAGTCCTTTTATCAAAGGCCGTGGATTTCGGCTTGCAATAAGTCGTTGAAAAATCGCTGATTCGGGTAGGTAAATATAAATCGAAAAACTCCGGCTGATAATGGCCATATTGTCGTTATATGCCGGTGTGCCGCCTCCCAAACTTATCACCACATTCGTCCGGCTTGCTAATTCCCGAAGTGCTTCCGTTTCGATTTTCCGAAAATATTCTTCGCCATCCGCGAACAATTCGCTAATGGTACAACTTTGTTTTTGTTGGATAAAGAGGTCTAAATCAATAAATTGGTAGGAGAGTTGTTTAGCTAATCGCCGACCTAAGGTGGTTTTTCCAACACCCATAAATCCCATTAAAAAGATACGGTTGACCTTATTCATTTTTCTTTTTCAAAGTGAAAATGGTAATTTCGGGACGCATTCCAATTCTCCCCGGAAAAGCGATATAGCCAAACCCCGGATTTACATAAAGGTGCTGATTATTAATGGTATAAAGCCCATGCCAATAGTCGTAAATATATTGAACGGGACTCCATTTGAAGAAAGGCAAAATAATTCCCATTTGGGCTCCGTGTGTATGTCCGGAAAGGGTTAAATCAATATTGGTTTTTCCCAAAACTTGCTCCTTCCAGTGGCTCGGGTCGTGGGAAAGTAGAATTTTAACCGCAGAATTTTCAACACCCTGCATGGCTTTTTGCAAATCGCCGTAGGGTTTAAAAGGGGGCAATCCCCAATTGTTCACCCCAATCAGAGCAATTTCAGCACTGCCCTTGCGGATGAGGATATATTCGTTTTCCAACACCTGAAATCCACAACGCTCCTGATAGCGTATCTGTTTCAATAAATATTCGCGCTTAAGGTCAAAATTTTTCCATTTCACATAATCGCTCATGTCGTGGTTGCCAAGTATCGAAAACTTGCCATAAGGCGCATCCAATTTGCTCAACGCTACAAAATAAGGCTCTATTTCATCGGCGATATTATTCACCATGTCACCAGTGAAAACAATCATGTCAGGCTTCTGATTTTGAAGTAGTTGAAAGCCTTTCTCTGCGATTTTCGTGTCGGAGAAACTTCCCAAATGTGCATCACTAAACTGCGCAATTCGGAATCCGTCGAAAGCCGCAGGCAAGTCGGCAAATTCAATCTCAATTTGGGTGATTTTGTAATCGGATTTGCCAATTAAAATTCCATAAAGTACCAATAAAAAGGAAATAAATGCTAAACCTAATCCAATTTTTTGAACTATAAAATTTCTTTTCTCATGCCGACTAACGCTATAACTTCTCTTTTTCGATTTTATCCTTTTTAGGAGATATAAAATGGCCTGAAAAATCACAGTGGCACTGAAAACAATCCGGGGAAAATAGAATAATAACCAAAACCCAAAGAGATAAAAATAAAAACGGTACTTTTCGTAATCTAATTGGGGATAGCCTGTAACCAAAAGTGATATGATAAAGACGATAGCTATTACGAAAGCTACTGACCAATAGGCAATTATATTGTATTTGTAAAAGTAACTTTCTTTGACGCGTCTGAGCATAGCTCGCAACCCAAAATGATTGATTAGGTCAACAAATAACATAAAAATCACCAAAAATAAAAGACGTATTAACATAAAGATGAGTTAGTTTTAATGTCAGACAATGGAGTTGCGAACGCAATTTAATAAAGGGAGCAAATTTACACAATAGTTTGTTTTTATGAGGATTAATTTTCCTTTATGATATTTAACTATAGAAATTATCATGTTTTAAATGCTCGTCGTCTGAATAAATTGTCCTAATTTTGGCAACTTTGTATCAATGCTTTGAAAATTATTTAATTTATTGTATTTCAAAGCTTAACAACTGTTTATCTGTATGAATAGTTTCAATAACACCATTACTGCTGAGCTAATAATTCCCAATTTTAAGGGAGAAGTTCGCACCGATTTTGCCGACCGATTAAGATATGCTACCGATGCTTCTGCCTATCGCGAAGTGCCCGTTGGGATTGCCTATCCAATTGATAATGAAGATATAAAAGCTTTGATTTCATTTGCGAATGAATCAGGAATTCCTCTCATTCCACGAACTGCCGGCACATCACTTGCCGGTCAGGTTGTTGGAAGCGGTTTGATTGTGGATGTTTCAATACATCTTACTAAAGTATTGGAAATCAACGTTGAAGAACGATTTGTGTGGGTGCAGCCATCGGTTATTCTCGATGAACTGAATATGCTCCTAAAACCTCATGGTCTGTTTTTTGGCCCCGAAACCAGTACATCTTCCCGTTGTATGATTGGAGGGATGGTTGGTAATAATTCTTGCGGAGCTCATTCTTTGATTTATGGCAGCACACGCGAACATACCCTTGCGGTTCGAGGTTTTCTTAGCGATGGAACGGAAGTGCAATTTTCGGATTTGTCACCTACCGAATTTTTAGAAAAGACAAAAGTTGCCGGACTTGAAGGTGAAATTTACCGACAAGCTTTTGATTGTTTTTCAAAGGAAAGTATTCAAAATCAGATAGCTGAAGAGTTTCCTGACCCACGACTCGAACGCCGAAATACAGGTTATGCCATTGATTTACTGGCTAATACATCACCATTTAAACCTAATGCTCCTGCATTTAATTTCTCTAAAATGATTGCTGGCTCGGAAGGAACGCTGATGTTTATCACTGCCGTAAAACTCAACCTCGTGCCCTTGCCGCCACCTGTAAAAGCATTGGTCTGTGTGCATTTAGAAACTGTGCCTCAGGCTATTAAGGCAAATATCATTGCTTTAAAGCATCAACCTGTAGCGGTGGAGCTTATGGATAAAGCCATCATGGATTTGACAAAAGAGAATAAGTTGCAGGAGCAGAATCGCTTCTTTGTTCAAGGGGATCCGGGTGCCTTACTGATTGTGGAGTTTGCTGAAAAAAGCATGGAAATTATTGAAAATAAGGCTTCTGCAATGGAAATGGAAATGCGTGCTCAAGACTATGGCTTTCATTTTCCACTTGTTACCGGAACTGATATCAAACGCGTTTGGACTTTGCGCAAAGCCGGTCTCGGGGTGCTTTCCAATATGCCCGGCGATGCTAAGCCTGTGCCTGTGATTGAGGATACAGCCGTGCATCCTGATCTTCTGCCCGACTTTATCGCCGATCTCGATAAAGTATTGGAAGATATGAAGTTAGATTGTGTTTATTATGCTCATATCGCCACCGGTGAGCTTCATCTGCGTCCTGTTCTTAATCTTAAATTGGAAACGGATGTGGGGCGTTTTCGGCAGATTGCTTTGGAAACAGCTAAATTGGTGAAAAAATATAAGGGTTCGTTGTCTGGTGAGCATGGCGATGGCCGATTGAGAGGCGAATTTATTCCTCTGATGATTGGTGAGGCTAATTATCAGATTATTAAAGATATAAAGAAGTTGTGGGATCCAAAAGGAATTTTCAATCCCGGAAAAATTGTGGATACTCCGCCCATGAACAGTCACCTGCGATTTGAGCCCGGCAAGCCAACTCCTGAGTTTGAAACTATTTTCGACTTCAGCTCCACTCAAGGATTTCTCCGCGCAATTGAAAAGTGCAATGGCTCAGGCGATTGCCGCAAAACTTCTAAGTCAGGCGGGGTGATGTGCCCAAGTTATATGGCTTCGTTAGACGAAAGAAACTCAACCAGAGCTCGTGCAAACACCCTTCGTGAATTTTTAACTAATCCTCCCAAATCCAACCCTTTCGACAGTAAAGAAATTTACGAATCGTTAGACCTTTGTCTTTCTTGCAAAGGTTGCAAAACCGAATGTCCTTCCAATGTGGACATGACACGGTACAAGGCGGAATTTATGCAGCATTATTATGATGTCAATGGGATTCCATTGCGAACAAAGATGATTGGTTATATCAACTCATTCAATCAATTAGGTGCAATCTGGCCGGCTTTTTATAATCTTTTTATGTCCAATAAGTTCTTATCGGGAATGATTAAAAAAGCTATTGGTTTTGCTCCCAAAAGATCGATGCCATTATTGTATAAGTATAGCTTAAAGGCTTGGATAAATGCACATCCTTTGGCGCCGGATAACATCAAAGGGAAAGTGCATCTTTTTGTGGATGAGTTTACAAATTATAACGATGTGGAAGTTGGAATGGATGCGGTAAAATTGCTTGTAGCTCTTGGTTATCAAGTGGTTGTGCCGTATCATGATTTGAGTGGCCGCACATTTCTTTCCAAAGGCTTAGTCCGAACGGCTAAGAAAATTGCCAACAACAACGTTCGCAAATTGTCGGATGTAATCAGCTTCGATGCTCCTTTGATTGGTATTGAGCCTTCTGCAATTTTGGGTTTCCGTGATGAGTTTCCTGACTTGGTTGACAGCGATTTAAAGGCAAAATCGAAAACTTTAGCAAATAATTGTTTGCTCTTTGAGGAGTTTTTTGTTAGAGAAGTTGACAAGGGTAATATTACTAAAAATCAGTTTGTTAAGACTGAAAACAGAACAAAATTGCATGGGCATTGTCATCAAAAGGCGGTGGCTTCAACGGCTCCCACCAAGCGGATGTTATCTTTTCCCGAAAACTATTCTGTGGAGGAAATACCCAGTGGCTGTTGCGGAATGGCCGGTTCATTTGGCTATGAAAAAGAACATTACGATTTATCTATGAAAATCGGCGAAATGGTTTTGTTTCCTGCTGTTCGTAGCGCTGATAGTCAAGAAATTATCTCAGCTCCAGGCACTTCTTGCCGTCATCAAATTAAAGATGGAACAGGCAAAAAAGCATTACATCCAATTCAAATTATGTACAACGCATTAGAAAAATAAAATGATAAATTTTGAAAGATTTACTTTAAAAAACGGGCTAAAAGTTTTGTATCACCACGACAAAACTTCCCCAATTGTGGCAATGAATATTCTTTACAATGTGGGAGCAAGGGATGAAGACCCTGAGTTGACAGGTTTTGCGCATCTCTTTGAACATCTGATGTTTGGAGGTTCGTTGAATATTCCAAAATATGATGTGCCCTTGGAAAAAGTGGGAGGGGAGAACAACGCTTTCACTAATAATGATTTTACAAATTATTATCTTACTGTACCGGTTGAGAATATTGAAACAGCCTTTTGGCTCGAGTCGGATCGTATGTTGAATCTGGCATTTAGCGAAAAAAGTTTGGAGGTGCAACGCAAGGTGGTGATTGAGGAATATAAACAGCGCTATTTGAATCAACCTTATGGAGATATTTGGTTATTGTTGCGACCACTGATTTTTAAGGTGCATCCTTATCGCTGGGCTACGATTGGAAAGGATATTGAGCATATCGAAAAAGCTACAATGGAGGATGTTAAGAGTTTTTACACTCGTTTTTATAATCCTTCCAATGCTATTTTATCCATTGTCGGCGACTTATCCTTAGATTATGTTAAAGAATTGTGCGTCAAGTGGTTTGAATCAATTGAGGCTGGAAATCCATATCAGAGAAGTTTGCCTGTTGAGCCTCCTCAAACAAAACCAATTTTCATGGAAGTGGAACGCGATGTGCCGGTGAATGCTCTCTATAAAATCTATCGGATGTGTAGCCGTACAGATGCTGATTATCATGCAACTGACTTACTGAGTGATGTGCTTTCCAACGGAAATTCTTCTCGACTTCATCTTGAACTGCATAAAAAGAAGGGATTGTTTTCTCAAATTTCGGCCTTTATCTCCGGTGATTTGGAACCCGGTTTTTTTGTTGTAGCTGGGTATTTAAACGATGGCGTGGATATGAAATTGGCCGATGAAGCTATCACTACTGAACTTAATAGTCTGATAGTGAATGGAGTTGAAGAGGAAGAGTTGCAAAAAGTTCAAAATAAAGTTGAAGCCAATCTGGTTTATTCCGAAATCAGTGGTTTGGATAAAGCGATGAATCTCTGCTATTTCGAGCTTCTTGGAGATGCACAAATGGCGAATGCGGAAATTGATAAATATTTAATGGTTACAACTTCTGATGTTCAAAGAGTTGCCAGAAATATTTTTACTTCGCAAAACTCCACAACACTTTATTATCGTGCGAAAACGCAGGACACCCAAAACAATTAATAAAGTGTCTGGCAAAAGATGATTCCCGAGCAGGATTTGATAAACAGGTGTTTGAAGGGTGAGGCCAAGGCTCAAAAAATTCTTTTTGACAGGTTTGCCCCAAAAATGTATGGTGTAGTTACACGCTACTTTTCGTCAACTGAAGAAGCTCAGGACGCATTGCAGGATGGTTTTGTAAAAGTATTTACCAAACTGCACGAGTACAGCGGTTTAGGTTCTTTTGAAGGCTGGATACGAAGGATTATGATTAACACTTCCTTGAATCTTATTCGCGACAATCTTAAGCATCAATATCATCAGGATATTGACGAAATTCAAGAATATATCGAGGATGAAAATCAACGATTCGATCACCTTTCGATGGAGGATATGTTGAAACTTGTTCAAGAAATGCCTCCCGGATACCGAACGGTTTTTAACCTGTACGATATCGAAGGTTATCATCATCACGAAATTGCCGCATCATTAGGTGTTTCCGTAAATACTTCAAAATCACAACTTCTCAAGGCTCGTGCCTATCTGCGTAAACGTATTGAAATAATGAATCAAGATTATCATGGATAATAAATCAAATATTGCAAAAGCATTTTCGGAAAAGCTAAATAAGCTTGAACTTCAACCGAATGAGTCGGTTTGGAAGAATGTAAGTGGTCGCATCCCCCAAAAATCTCCTTCATGGATTGCAAAAAATGGACTTTGGGTCGGAGCTGCTGTTGTTTTGGTTGCGGCTGTCGGTATTTACCTCAATGTAGTTGTTTTTTCTCCTAATCAGACCATGGCGGAGGAGAAATCCAATCAAATTTCTAAAACGGAAGTGTCGGCAGCTCCTGAAATTGCTCAGGAAAATCTTCCTGTTCAAAATAGCTCTGAAGAAATTACTCAGGAAAATATTCCACCGGCGAACCCCATTTCAGATAAAACTAACTTAACGGAAGATATTGATATAGAAAATGTTGCTTCAAAAACTTCCATCGTTTTATCCAAAGAAGAGCAGTCTAAAGTTACTGCAAATCAGAAAACTACAGAATTACAAACTACAGAAAAAACACAGAAAAACAATTCCATAGATAATAATGAATCCCAACTCATTACTTCACATCAAGTTTCTGAAATTCAAGACCCTATCGTGTTGAAAGACAGTACTGTAAAGTTTTCCACAAATCCAACGGTTTGTAAGGGTGAAAAAGTGAGACTTTCTGTTGAAGGGGGTATATTTTATCTTTGGAGCAATGGACAATCGCTTCCATATATTGATGTTGTTCCCGAAATGAATTCCACTTATTCTGTGACCGTTACAGACAAATTTAACTATGCTCACGAACATAGTTTTTATATTTCGATTGATCCGGAATGTACCGCGCTTGTTATTCCAAATGCGTTTTCTCCAAATGGCGATGGCAATAATGACGTTTTTAAGCCTGAAGGTGTGAATATATCGGAGTTTATGATGCAGATTTTGAGTCGTGACGG
>JAFGWF010000070.1 GCA_016937295.1 Bacteroidales bacterium | reverse complement strand
GCCAATGGTCCCTCCAGCCTTAACAAAGCAATTCGCCGTGCGGCTCCTTCTTCTGATTTGAATATTATTAAACGATATTTACCTTTTTTCAGTTGCGATGCAGTTGATGCGTTTATGGCTGCTGAGAGATTTATTCAAAATAATTCTGTTGATTATCAATACCTTATTCCCCAAGAAAACGACACGATTGAGGTTTTTAAACGACTTCATTTTGAACAAATTCATGCAATATTGGGCATCGAAAAAGATTTAATCCGCGCATTAAATCCTATTTTTCCGCACGACATTGTGCCCGCCGTACGTAAGTCCTTTTCGATAAAACTCCCAAAAGGCTCCTTATCGAAATTTAATTTATTGGAAGATTCCATTTACAGATATAAAGATAGCCTGCTTTTCCGCCTGCAACCACGTGTGGTACTGCCACCACCACAGGCCGACAGGTATTGGTCGAACCAAGAAACTAATTCGCCACCGGCAAATAGAAAATTGATTTATTACACCATAAAAAGTGGCGACAATTTGGGAATGATTGCTCAGAAATATAATGTAAAAGTCAGTGATTTAGAGGATTGGAATAATATTTACGACCCTCGAAGAATTCAGATTGGAAAAAAACTGAAAATTTACGTTCCAACTTCCTCAAATCGCAACAACTCCGAATCAACCACAACAAGTCAACGTCAAAACAATGAAAATCAGGAATTAACCGACGATTACTTTTGGCATACTGTTCAGCAGGGCGAATCCCCTTATATGATTGCAAAAAAATATCCCGGAGTGAGCGCGGATGATATCTTAAAGTGGAATAATATTTCGGATGCCAGAAAAATACAAGCAGGTCAGAAATTAAAAATCAAAAAGTTGTGATTATGAAACCCGTCAAGATTCTATTTTTTCTTTTGCTAACGGGTTTGATTTTAGCACCCTTAACTTTTTTAATCCCCAAACAAGGGATAGAGATTGCCGGAATGAATATCAAAATGTTGCGGTGGGAAAAAATTCTTGGTCAAGACTCAATTCATCATGCCGACATTTCAGGCATTTTGGAAGCTGCAAACCAATTAGATAGCCTGCCGGATATTTTGGATGCTAACCAAAACACAAAAAACAATGCTTCTGATGCAGACAGCACAGCAAAACCAGTCAAGTTTCCAACGGTAGAAGAGTTAGGAAAAAATGTTTATCGCCTGAACTACAACGAATTAGGAAAAATGAATTTGATGTCGTTTTTCAATCTTTTGCAAAGCAATACACAACAAAAACGCATAGTGAGAGTGTTGCACTACGGCGATTCCCAAATTGAAGGCGACCGAATCACCTCATTTTTAAGGGAGAAACTTCAAAGCCGTTTTGGTGGCTTCGGTCCCGGACTTTTACCCGCAATTCAGCCCTACGAATCCTATTTTTCCATAAGCCAAACCAACACTGGAAATTGGCTTCGTTTCACTACTTTTGGGAAAAAAGATGCACGAGTACCCCATAATCGTTACGGTGTTTTAGCTGCATTTTCGCGCTTTGCCCCCTTATGGCCTGACAGTATTCCATTTAAAGACAGCATCTTACATACTGCATCCATAAGTTTCAAGGAATCAAAACCGGCTTATTCAACCGTTCGAAGTTTTAATCAAATAGCCATTTACTATGGATATGCTCATCGTAAAACTTCCATAAAAATTTATAATCAGAACGATGAATTAATACAATCAGACAGCCTCAATGCAGGAATGGAAACTTATGTATATAGATATAAACTTCCTGAGCTGTCGAAAAATCTGCGTATTGAGTTTGAAGGCTACGACAGCCCGGATATTTATGCCGTTGACTTAACAGCAGGTAGCGGCATTTCATTCGATAATATTGGCATGAGGGGAAGTTCGGGCACTTTTTTCACCACGATGAACGCAAGCCAAATGAAATTTATGTATGAAAAGTTGAATGTGGACATGTTCATACTTCAGTTTGGCGGAAATGTGATGCCGTATATTAAAGACAGCGCTGCGGTGGAAAGCTATGGTCGATGGATGGCAAGCCAACTGTATCTGTTGAAAAAGCTTATGCCTCAGGCTACTATAGTTGTTATTGGGCCATCGGATATGTCGTATAAGGAAGGAGAAAACTTCGTCACTTACCCTTTTCTTCCTTATGTTAGAGAGAAACTGAAAGACGCCACCGTTAAGGCAGGATATAGTTATTGGGATATGTTTGAGGCAATGGGTGGACTTAATTCGATGCCTGAATGGGTGAAAGCCGACCCGCCTCTTGCAGGAATCGACCATACACATTTTACTCCTAAAGGGGCTCGTCTGATTGCAAATATGATATATAATGCTATTATGATAGAACTTGCTGAAAATCAAAACCAAACAAAGAAAGATGGGAAATAATTCAGCGAAATCTTTTTTAAAATGGCCTGTAATATCTCTGCTAATTTTGATGGCGGGAAACCCACTTTTACAAGCACAATTCCATGAATTTCCCTACAAAACAAGCATTTACGATTTTATAAACTACGACAGTAATCAGGTTGAGTTTTTTGGAGAAACCGGCAATTTTTCGACATTTTACAACAAATTAGATTCGGTAATCAATTTCGGGAAAGGGCAGATAAATATTGTAATTATTGGCGGTTCGCATATTCAAGCCGATATTTACAGTGGCCAAGTTCGCAATCGGTTTCAATCGTTCTATGGCGGACAAAATGCCGGAATGGGGCTTCTTTTTCCATACAGGCTGGCAAGGACAAACACCCCTTTTGGCTATCATTTCGACTATGAAGGGCAGTGGGAAACGTGCAGAAATGTGGAAAAAAACAAAATCTGCAGGCTTGGCTTAGCCGGAATCATGGCAGTGACTAAAGATAGCGTAAGTAAATTAATTTTAAAGATCGAACCCGAAAATCCTATTCCATATCAGATGGAAGGCATAAAGGTTTTACATCGAACAGATTCCTTTTCCTTCAAAATTCAAAACGACTTAAATCTGTATAAATCCATAGAAATCAACAAAGATTTGGGTTATACAGAAATACTGTTTAGGCATCCTGTGGATAGTTTTTCATTGGAAATCGTGAAGACGGACAGTATCCAAACCGCTTTTGAACTATATGGTTTTTTACCAATAAATCGAAACAATGGAGTTGTATTGCATAATATTGGAATAAATGGCGCTGCAACTTCATCGTTTCTCGCATGTGAACTTATGGAGCCACAACTTGCACTTATTCAGCCCGATTTGGTAATTTTTGGACTTGGAATAAATGATGCATACGGCAGGCGTTTCGATGAAGGAGCATTTGAGCGAAATTACAACAGCTTGATTGAGATGATTAAGCGAATAAATCCACAAGCGGCCATTTTGCTTGCGACAAATAATGATAGCTATCTCTACAAAAGATACATCAATCGAAATGGATTAATAGTGCAAGAAACCATGAAGCAACTATCCCATAATCATAATGTTGCAGTTTGGGATATGTTCGAGATTATGGGAGGACTCAATTCCATTCAGAAATGGAAAAAAACCGGATTAGCCAAATACGACATGGTTCATTTTACTCGTGAAGGCTACATTCTTCTTGGAGATTTGCTTTTTGATGCAATCATCAAAAGCTGGGGTGAATATTTATATAGTCACCAAATCCCCAATCAGAAATCAATTCAGTAACTTATTAACAATCAATAAAGTGTACGATATAATCAAATCCATACTCAGCTATTCACCCGAAAGTCCATTGATTTTCACACGATATTCCTTTTGGATTTTCTATGCTGTCGTTTTAATCGGATACTCCTTTCTTTACAAAAACCCAAACAGAACTATCCGATCAGGTTATCTTTTTATATTCAGTCTGTTTTTCTATTACAAAGCCAGTGGTTTCTTCTTTTTTATATTAATTATCAGCACTTTAACGGATTATTTTATCGGAAAAGGAATTTACAACGCCTCAAAAGATATTTCTAAAAAACTACTGATTGCCTTAAGCTTGATTATCAATCTTGGGCTTTTAGTTTACTTCAAATACGCATACTTTTTTGCAGACAGTTTTAATCAATTTTTTGGAACTGAATTTCAAGTAGTTAACTATCTTGCGCAATGGGCCAACGACGCCACAGGAACCCATTTTCGGGTGGATCAAATTCTACTTCCTGTTGGAATTTCCTTCTATACTTTCCAAACAATCAGCTATTCCATCGACATTTATCGCGGTGATTTAAAGCCGGTTAAGAATCTTATTGACTTCGGATTTTTTGTAAGCTTCTTCCCCCAATTGGTGGCAGGACCAATCGTAAGAGCCTCACAGTTTATCCCGCAGATGTATGAAGATTTCAAACTTACTAAGGCAGAGTTTGGCATTGCTATCTTTTGGATAATGAATGGATTAGTGAAAAAAATATTCATAGGCGACTATATTGCAGTCAATTTTGTGGACCGCGTTTTTGGAGCGCCTTTGCATTATACCGGCTTTGAAAACCTAATGGCTCTTTTTGGCTATTCACTTCAAGTGTATGTCGATTTTAGTGGCTACACCGATATCGCCATTGGAACGGCATTATTATTAGGTTTCAGGCTGCCAAAAAACTTCGATTCGCCCTATAAAGCACGCAATGTGAGCGACTTCTGGAAAAGATGGCATATCTCACTTTCTTCGTGGCTCAAAGATTATCTCTATATTCCGATGGGTGGAAATCGAAAAGGCTCGGCATTCAGTTATATCAGCCTTTCCATAATATTAGGTTTTATAATTTTAATCTCCGGAAACCTTTGGTTATTAGCCATTTTTGGAGCACTGACTGTTGTGTCGGCCGTGCTTTCCCGTTTTTTCGCAGGATTTCGCAAAGGAATCAACACCAATATAAATCTGATTTTGACCATGCTCATCGGCGGACTTTGGCACGGAGCCTCATGGAATTTCGTTATATGGGGTGGATTAAATGGCTTGGGATTAATTGTTTACAAATTCTGGAGAAAGGTTAGTCCTTACGAAAAGTCAACCGCAGCAATAGTCACCGTTTGGAAAATTGCCTTTACGTTTACCTTCATCACCTTTACTCGCGTATTTTTCCGTGCAGAAAACATGTCTATAGTGGAAGAAATGATGACCCAAATCTCAGGAAATATGGAGTTAAGGGTCATTCCGCAAGTGTTGGCAGGCTACCGCAATGTGTTTATAATCATGCTTATAGGATTTGTATTTCACTGGTTACCTTATAGATTGAAGGAAGCCTATCAGCAATGGTTTGCCAAACAGAAAATAGGAATTCAAGCCGTGATATTTGCCGTGGTGATTTTTGTTGTCTATCAATCCATCTCCAGCGACATGCAGCCATTCATCTATTTTCAATTTTAATTTTTGTTGATTTCGTGGTTGTTTTTATTGCTTTGAACAAATTCCACCGCTTTTGTATAAACTTTATCCTGTTGATTAATAATCTTATAAAACGCATTATTGCCATATAGATTTGAGGCAATGCGAGCTTTTATAAAAACATGAATCTCATTTATAATATTAGCAGAAAGCTTGTCAGTCCAACCAACTTGTTTCTCTAAAGCCATTTTTTTCAAAGTTGCCATCATTTTTGAATCCACCTTAAATTTTTCAATAAAAGCATCTTCGTCAGGATAGGTCTTAAGAAGTTTATCTTTTTGAGAATCATAATATTCGAACGAAAAATCATTCAGTACATCCGCAGCCAATAAGGAATTATAAAAATAGAAATTGGTTGAAGTGTCGATTGGCACAAAAATATCGGGCATGATGCCGCCTCCGCCATATACCACTCTTCCTCCGGCGGTGATATATTTCAAACTATCATTAATCGAAACGGAATCGGAATTAACCATTTCGCCATGAAGATATCGGTCGGAAACTTCGTGATAATACTCCATTTTTCCTTTTTCATAAGGCTTTTGAATGCATCGTCCGGTAGGAGTATAATATCTTGCTACTGTGAGTCTTATGGCTGAATTATCGGATAAGGTAATTTGCTCTTGCACTAAACCTTTACCGAAAGTGCGGCGTCCGACGATATAACCACGGTCGTTATCTTGAATGGCTCCAGCTAAGATTTCGCTTGCCGAGGCCGAAGATTCATTCACTAAAACGACAACATCTTTATCGGCAAACATCATCGCTCCTGAGCTGTACATCACGTTTTTTTCACGCTTTCGACCTTGCGTATAAACGATGGTCTTCCCTTCGTCCAAAAACTCATCGGTGAGAGAAACCGCTGTAGAAAGCAGTCCGCCGCCGTTATTTTGCAAATCAAGAATGATAGTTTTCATTCTATCGAAACCTAAATTCATGGCTGCGCGCCTAAATTCGTGAGTTGTTGTGGCGGCAAACCGGTCAATTTTGAAGTAAGCTGTGCTATCATCAATCCAGTAGGCTGCTATCAACGACTCAAAAGGAATCACACCGCGAGTGATTTTTACGTTTAAGAGAGAATCCAGACCTTTTCGGAAAATCTTAACTTCCACTTGCGTATTTTGTGGCCCTTTTAAAATTTTCATAATGCTATCGTTATGAAGACCAACGAGTTCAACTCCGTTAGCCTGCACAATGCGATCGCCGGACTGAAGACCAGCCTTCATCGATGGCCCTCCATTAATTACCCGAATAACCACTACCGTATCGTGCCATTGGCGAAATTGCACACCAATTCCAAAAAAATTCCCTTGCATGCTCTCCTCAATTTCTCCTAAATCGGTCGGAGGAATATAGGTGCTATGCGGGTCAAGATTCGTTAGCACTTCTTCGATGGTTTGCTCGGTAATCCTTTTCTTATCCACTTCGTCCACATAGTCGCTTGATATATAATTAATTACATCTAAGAGTTTATCTTTATCCGAATATCCAAAACTAAAAAGAGACCCCTGTGGATCAACAATATTCATACGACTTCCCACAAAAACACCGATTGCTGCAAATAACATGAGCAACAGTGGCAGGAGAATTCTTAAAGAATTAGGTTTCATTATCAAAGGTTTACATATAAAAATCGAAAAATACCATTTGTTCAGAACGGTCAATTGATTGCCAAATTTTTCTGACAAGTGGGGGACAAAAATACAGATATATTTACATGAAAGGCTCAAATAAAAAAAGGTATAAATTTGCAAGCTTTAAATGAAACCAAACTGATATGAATAACGCAATTGAAACTCTTAGTGCCGCAATCCGCAATGTGCCTGACTTTCCGAAGAAAGGAATCATTTTTAAGGATATAACCACCCTCTTGATGGATAAAGACCTTTTGAAAACTGCCGCAGATTTATTGACCGAAAAATATCAAGGTAAAGGGATAACCAAAGTCGTTGGCATTGAGTCACGCGGATTTGTTCTTGGAGGCATTTTAGCCTATAATTTAGGGGCAGGTTTTGTTCTTTTAAGAAAGCCCGGCAAACTTCCTGCCGACACCTATAGCATTGAATATCAACTTGAATACGGCACAGATAAACTCGAAATTCATAAAGACTCCATAAACGAAGGCGATGTTGTTTTGCTTCATGACGACCTTTTAGCTACAGGAGGCTCGGCGGAAGCCGCAGCTATGCTCATCAACAAAATGAATCCTAAATCATTGGAGGTTAACTTTTTAATCGAATTAGAATTTTTAAATGGTCGTGACCGATTACGCTTTGCCACTGTTGAAAGTCTTTTGAAGTTTTAGCCTCTTGTCCGCCTGACAAATTTAATTCTCAAAACTCACTTAAAGTTAGGTTCAATGAATAATGATAAGCTTTTTGAGCAAAGGACGTAGTTAGGTCGATTATTTTCTAAACCCTCGAAACGATTATACATTTTCATTCTAAATAGCATTTAACATATTTAGATATATTCATAAAAGTAAAAAGGTTATATTTGCATTTTTCAAAATAGTTTTATATGCCAGCAAAATTAGATATTAACAGATTAGAAGAGGCAGCCTCTAAATTGCGAGCCTTAGCCCATCCGATGCGTGTGGCCATTATTGAGTTGCTCGATAAAAACAAAGAATTAAACGTAACCTATATTTACGAAGCTCTGGACATTGAGCAGGCTACTGCATCGCACCATTTGAATATTTTAAAAAACAAAGGCGTTTTGAACTCACGGCGGGAAGGTAAAAACACGTTCTACAGCATTCGTCCCGACTCTATTTTACAGATTATCGAGTGCCTTACACGTTGTGAAAACAGATAGATTTGGTGTAATTAGTTTTGTTTTTTAGATTCAGGTATTTCGCGAGCATATACCGAAAGTGAAGTAATTGCTGCTACAAATCCCCAAAAAGGAATGGCGGCCTTGTCGGTGTCGAGGAAATTGTTGAACACAGCGTGAGCCAAATATGTTGACAAGCCTAAAAGGAGTGTTAGGTTTAACATACGTAGTTTTTGGTTTTTCAAGAGATGATGATTACGAACTGCCACAGAAATAATAAACCCAAAAATCAAAACCAAGGATATTAGTCCGGGCAAACCTTGTTCTGAAAGAATGAGCAAGTATTCGGAATGAGCAGTTCCTTGAGTGCCTGTATTTACACTAATGACTGTTTTCTCAAACGACCGCTGATAAGGAGCATAGATAAACTGATAAGTGCCTGGTCCCCATCCGGTGATTGGCCGTTCTTTAAACATCCTTACTGCTGATTTCCAACGATTTATCCGTTCGAGATTGGAAGCGTCTGTGGCCACATTCGACACCGATTCCACATGTTCTTTCAACCCCCCTTTAGCATCTTGTTTGTTTTTCTCTAAGCGCATTATGATTTGAGCCTGATTAGCAAGAAAAAAGAAAAGAAGAACTACAACACCAGACAAAATCCATTTAAACTTTATTTTAAAATAGATTAAGACCCACAATCCCAACGCAAACAACACAGAAGCCCAAGCAGCACGGCTGATACTCAACACAATAGCTAAAAGAAATAGTCCTAATAGAGCAAATAACAGAAGTTTGAGATTGCTTTTTATCTCCTTAATAAATAATGCACCGGTAAGATATGGTATAAAAAGAGCCAACAAAGCCCCGTAGGAAGTGTGGTCGTTAAAAAACGGTGTCATCACCCAATGACCGGATTCAGAAGTGAAATTATTGGTGGCATGATGAATCAGGGTATAAACGATAACCACTACAAAACCAGCAACATAAGCATTTACAAAATACCATATATTCTTTGGATTTCGAAAAATATGAGTACCAAAAAAATAGATTGGAACGAAAAACCAGATTCGAGCTGCTAACCATTTCAAAGAAATTACAGGCATTTCGCTGGTTATTACTGTGATTATCATCCACACGAAGTAGAAATAAATGGCAATACTCAAGGGATGGAGTAAAACACGAGAATCGAACTTGTTGTTATAAAGAAAGTCTGCAATTATTAAAACCACAAAAATTGCCAATAGAGGTTCGGTAGGAATCGACAGGCCGATTTGCATATCGAAATCCGAAAGATTAATTGCCAGTGGAGTCAAGAAACTAATGAAAATCAATAGTTTATCGGGCGTATAGATATAAGCTAAGCCAACTAATAATGCAGCGGAGACCAACCCAAACCAATAAAATTCGGATAAGATAAAGACCGTATTAACGATAATAAAAGCCAATCCTAAAACAGGAATCAGCCAATTTTTTACCGAAAGCTTCGCAAAAAAATCCATGGATAGCTATTTATTATCCAACCCGACAATAGACTTAAAATTGTCGATGATGATAAGTAAAAATATCACGAAAAGGAAAGCTCCCATAGTTGAAACAACTACGATGAGCCATCGAACGGGATAGGATTTTTTTTCTGCCGGATAAGCCATATCCACCTTGAAGGTTTGAGGCAATTCTTCAAAAGCATCCACTTTTGCCTCATCGTATTTGGCTCTGATTTCAGTTAAGTGTTTCTTTTCGTATTCCAAGCCGTCACGAATCGAAACATAAGGTCCGGCATAAACCGCTAAGGTGTCTAACTGAGCTTGCAGTGCTCTAACAGCGACGGAATTAGGACTTTTTGCAATTTCGATTGCCAACTGCATATTAATCATTTCTGCTTGCGTCTCATAATCATGAACTCCTTTTTTTCGCAGAATCGTTAACGAGTCTTCTTTTATTTTCATGTCAGCCAGTAGGCTAAGATACTCTGCTTCAACAATTTTGAAACCTTTCATGGCTCTTTCGCGCTGCATCTGGATTTTTACCGAATCCAATAGGGCAGCAATATTGTTGGCAATCAGCGCAGCAGTGTCGGCATTGATGTCCATGACCGCAATTTCGACAGCCATGTTTTCCGTTCGTCTAAACTTGATATTACTATTGAACTCTTTGTTTAGAAGCGTGCGAGGATATTTGGTTTGCGGGTCGATGTCGTAATGCTTAAATAAGTTGTATTTATTTACAATTCTATCACGTATAACACTCGAGTTGAGAATTTGTAACAACTGTTCCGCATTTTCCTCCTCACCAAATTGCAACACGTCCTGCTTTGGAGCTTGACTCTGGGTCAATAAAGCCTTTGAGATAGAGTTGGTTGATGTGGGAAACAACACAACGGTTGATTTGTATTTTGGAGGGATGAAGGCAGGACCGGAAAAAATGATGGCCGATAAAGCCGCCAAACCGGTAACTATCAAAATATGCATCTTCTTCTTCCATAAAAATCGAATCAAATTGACCGAATTAAAATCCGTTGGAGTAGTATTATTCATAGGTTTGAATTGTGTTATAAAAAGTTTTCAAAAATAGGCATAAAGGCCTTAACGTTGAAACTGAAAATTTAGTCTGCAAAAATGAAGAGATCGTCTGAAGTTTAAAGAGAATCATTTAACCGACAATGATTAAATTTTTCACGGTACAATTTTTTAGTATAAATTAGCCGCATCTAAATCTCCATTCAGTAATATGTTAAAACATTGTATTTTAATACTCTTTGTAATTGGTTTTCACTGCACAGGACACCAATTGACAGCCCAAAACTTAGACTCCTTAGAAGCTAAAGCTCGTTCGATTCAAAACCCTAAACAGAAATTGAATTCTATTTTATTAGTTGCTGAAAAATACTATTCCTCGAATAGAAATAAATCGAATCAGCTATTTGAAGATGCTTTGGAAATTGCCACAGCCAATAAATTCGACAGCATCAGTTTAAGTATCCTCACAAAACTTGGGGCTTCTTATAGGCATATCAACAACCATAAGTCCATTGCGTATTCGCATGAAGGTTTAAGCATTATTAAACATCAGCCTGCTGAAAAAAAATCCGCTTTTGATTTATTCGAGGGAACTTTTTACATCAATTTGGGATCGGTATTCAATTACGAAAACAATTACGATAGTGCCGAATTCTATTTTCAAAAATCTGTTGAATTGCATAAAAATATTACGATAAGCAATCCTGATGAATTATCGAATTATCGGCATTTGTCAAAAGCGTATAACTACCTTGGAGGACTTTATACGGGATTGAGCCGATATGAGGAGGCCATCAACAGTTATATGGCGAGCCTTGAAGCTTTAAGGATAGCAAAAGACAGCAGCACATCGTATGGCAGCGTACTTTTAAATATTGGCAATGTGCATTTTTTCTATGGCGACACCACCAAAGCTGAGGAAGCATACAACGAAGCTTTGGCAATTGCCTTAGCTAATAATCATCCCGGCTTAACCATATCGGCTTATACAAATTTAGGCTCCATCGAACATCAGAAAAAACACTGGTTGAAAGCGGACTCCCTTTATAAATTGGCACTAAAAATTCGGATGCAATATGGTCCGGTGAGTCGTGCCGGTGGTCTGCTTGAAAACATGGGTTTGGTTGCCCGAGAATTAGGTAATATCGATGAGGCCATGGACTATTTCATGCAGTCGATGAAAATAAAAAGAAAACAAAACCTTAGCCGCGACATGTCGTCAATATATGCCAATATAGGTAATTTATACCTCTTCAAAAAAAATTACAAATTGGCTAAAAATTATTTAGATAGCGCTTTGCAACATGCTGTTATAAGCATGGAAATTGAAAAACAAATACAAATTTATCTTAGCTTATCACAACTTTATGAGATGTCAGGAAATCTCGATTTAGCCTTAAATTATTTTAAAAAATACAAAATTCTTGACGACTCCATTCATTCCATAAAATCTCAGGAAAGCATCAATCTGATACAAGAAAAATACAATGCTGTTCAGAAAGACCGACTAATAACCGAATACAAACAACGGCAACAGTTAGCCATTCTTGCTCAAGAAAAACAAGCACTCAACAACCGTCTTCTTGCGGGCTTAATTGTATTTGTAGTTTTCATTTCCATTTTCATTCTGTTTTTTATCAATAATAAACGAAAAATTGAAAAACGTATGTATGAAAAAGATGTTGAAATGAGCCGTCAGAAGATGTTGGATATGGTAAAAGAACAAGAAATGATTTCCATAAATGCTTTTATTAGCGGCCAAGAAAGAGAACGAAACCGCATTGCATCCGACCTTCACGACCGTTTAGGAAGCTTACTTTCAACCGTAAAACTTCATTTTAGCTCCATTGAGCCCTATTTTGATAACGACCCTGAATTGTCCGAGAATTTTGGTTATGCTATTTCTCTGTTAGACAAGTCGGTAAGTGAAGTGAGAAGCGTTTCGCACAATTTGGCAAAAGAGATTCTCACAGAGTTTGGATTGACCAAAGCTGTTCAGGATTTATGCGAATCTATTAATACCGCCGGAATTATCACGGTAGTTTTTATTAACAACGATTTTGATAGAAGCCTTAACTATGAAAAGGAAATTGAAATTTACCGCATCATTCAAGAGTTGGTGACCAATGCTATTAAACATGCCAAGGCATCTGAATTAGTAATTCAATTTACTGCCGAAGAATCGCTCTTAACTATCACTGTTGAAGATGATGGAGTTGGTTTCGATGTGAGCAAGATTAATAAAAACGGGATGGGACTGGCCAATATTTTCCAACGAACGGCAAAAGTAAACGGCAGGTATCATTTCGACAGCTCAATAGGAAACGGCAGTACATTTATTTTCGAGATTCCTCTAACAAGCGAAGCATAAAAAAAGGCTCTATGATAATCTCCTCCCGATTTTTGGTTTCGATTTTTATCCTTATTATTTCATTACAAGTCGTGCAGGCTCAAAAAACGGACAGTTTATACTCCTATTTAGACACTTTGGATGACGAAAGAAATCATCATATCGGATTTGTTTTAGGTGGAGGCCTATTGATGCCTATTATTAAACCAAACGCTAAAGCTCTGACATACACCGATTTTAACTCAAAATCAACTTTTTTTGGCACCGTAGGTATTTCCGGTTTGTTTCCTGTTCGAAAAAACGCCCTTGAAACGGCTATTTTACTGAATATCAACAGGATTGATTTAGACTATACTTATTTAAATCAAAAATATAACGATACTATTCATCATTCCCTGCTGATGACCCCGTTATTATTTTCTACTCTTGATACGAATTCCCGATCCAAAGGATATTTTGCCTTTGGACTAATTCCTACTTTCGACATTAGCAAAAAGCCCGACAAAACTTCGCGTGTTTTTCCAATGATATTTTCAAATATTGGCCTAACTGCAAAGGCTGGTTGGCGCTTAAAAAGCTATACCTCTATCTATGACTTTGCCTTGGTATTCACTTGGTTTCCAATAAACTATCTTCGCCAAAACGGCAGTGAAGCCATTCAAGACCTGAATTATCTTTCATTTTTTATAACCGGTATTCAATGTACAATCAGATAACAGTTACTTTAGACATGACAAAACTAACCGAAAAACAATTCCTACAAAACAAGCGATTTCTGGAACTGCTTTCCGATAAATTCCCCAATAAAAAAGCTGCACGTTCCGAGATTATCAACCTTGAAGCTATTCTAAACTTGCCAAAAGGCACGGAGCATTTTTTGTCCGATATTCATGGGGAGTACGAAACCTTTAAACATGTACTCAGCAATGGAAGCGGAGTAATTCGGCGGCGCATAAACGACATCTTCGGGTCGGAGCTCACCGATCAGGAAAAAAATGATTTTGCCATGCTCATCTATTATCCGCATGCCATGCTCGACAAACTGGAAGTGGAGCAAGGAACAATCTCAAAAGAATGGTTCGAACAAACGTTAATTCGTTTAGTTCGTGTTGCTTCATTTATCACTTCCAAATATTCGCGGTCAAAAGTTCGCAAAGCCTTGCCAAAGCACTTCGGATATATTATCGACGAGCTTATAAACATGAATGTTGAGCTAAAAAATAAATCAGATTATTTTGGGGCAATATTAAAATCCATAATTAAAAATCATACTGCTAAGGATTTTATATTCGAAATAGCGCACCTGATTCAACGAATGTCTGTTGACCGCCTCCACATTGTGGGCGATATTTTCGACCGTGGCCCCGCTCCTGACCGGGTAATGGATGAACTGATGAAACATCCAAATGTGGATATTCAATGGGGAAACCACGATGTTGTTTGGATGGGAGCCGCCGCCGGCATTGAGGCTTATATTGCTATTGTTTTGCGCATTGCTGCACGATACAACAATTTAGACGTTCTGGAAGATGCTTACGGCATAAACCTTTTCCCTCTATACGAATTTGCTTCCGAAGAATATCGTGACGACCCGTGTGACCTCTTCAAACCAAAAAACACTTCAGGTTTGAATAAGAAAAGAATCGAATTACTTAAAAAGGTGCATAAGGCTATTTCTATAATTCAATTTAAACTTGAAGGGCAAATTATTTCACGAAATCCCCAATTCGAGATGGACGACCGAAGACTTTTAGAAAATATTGATGTGGTCGCAGGTACCGTTAAAGTGATGAGTAAAACCTATAAAATTCTGGATACTAATTTTCCAACAGTCGATTTTGAAGATCCTAATAAACTAACGGAAACAGAATCACGTTTGATACATTCTTTAAAAATGGCCTTTATCAATAGCGAAAAACTGCAAAAACATGTTGGTTTTCTCTACTCCAATGGAGGCATGTATTTAAAATACAACGACTTACTTTTATATCATGGTGCTATTCCATTAACGTTTCGTGGCAACTTAAAAGTTATCGAAATAAAAGGCGAAAAATATCAAGGCAAGAGTTTGATGGACAAATTTGATCAAATAGCGCGTCAGGCCTATAGCGATGTGAACGCAATATCATCAAGAGATTATTTTTGGTATTTGTGGTGCGGCCCCAATTCTCCTCTTTTTGGGAAAAAGAAAATGGCAACTTTTGAGCGCTATTTCATCAATTCGAAAGTAACGCATCGCGAAGAGCGAAAAGCGTATTATTTATTGCGTGAAGATGAGCAAGTGATTAAAAACATCTTGCGCGAATTTGGCATGGATGAAGAAAAATGTCGTGTGGTGAACGGTCATGTTCCGGTAAAGGTTATCAAAGGCGAATCGCCGGTGAAGGCAAATGGCAAGCTTATAGTTATTGATGGTGGAATGTCGGAAGCCTATCAATCGGTTACAGGAATAAGTGGATTCACTTTAATATCAAATAGTTATGGCCTTGTAATGATTTCTCATCATGGGTTCACCACTCGAAAGGAGGCCATCAAAACAGGCATCGACATCAATTCCTCATACCAGTTTTTAGACCCGGCGGCAAGTCGAAAAACCAATGCTCAAACCGATATCGGGCTTAAGCTTAAAGAGCAAATAAGTGAGCTTAAAATGCTGGTTAAGTCATATAATCAAGGATTAATTAAAGAGAGATATGCTTGATAATCGTCCAATCACCGACTGGTTGCCAACCACTCCCGATGAAATGCGCCGAGCAGGTTGGGAGCAGCCGGATATTATTCTTTTTAGTGGCGATGCGTATATCGATCATCCCGCTTTCGGCCCGGCAGTTGTTGGCCGAATCATGCAACATTATGGGTTCAAAGTGGCCATAGTTCCTCAGCCCAACTGGCGTGACGACCTACGAGATTTTACAAAATTTGGCAAACCACGTCTGTTTTTTGGTGTAACGGCAGGAAGCATGGACTCCATGGTAAATCATTATACTGCCAATCGCCGCCTACGCTCCAACGATGCCTATACCCCCGGCAACAAAGCCGGATTTCGGCCTGATTATGCCTCTGTTGTTTATAGTAAAATTCTGAAAAAACTTTATCCCGATATTCCGGTGGTGATGGGTGGCGTGGAAGCTTCGTTGCGACGACTTACCCACTACGACTACTGGAGCGACCGTTTGAAACCAGGTATATTGATGGATTCCGATGCCGACCTGCTAATCTATGGCATGGGTGAGCAACCTTTGCGCGATTTGCTTAAATTTTTAGAAAAAGGTGTCCCATTCAAAAATCTGAGAAATATTCGCCAAACGGTAATACGAGCTGATGCTGATGAAGCAAATCGCATTATGGCCAAACAAAAACACCTATTGCTAAACTCACATCAGGATTGCTTAAACGACCCAATGCTTTATGCAGCTAATTTTAAACATATTGAACAACAGTCAAATAGCACCCGCGCTGATTTGCTGATTCAAAAAGCGGATAACGACTTTCTCATCGTTTTTCCCCCCTATCCAACCATGACTGAAACGGAAATGGATGCCAGTTTTGACTTGCCATACACTCGCATGCCTCATCCACGATATCGCAAAAAAGATCCTATTCCGGCCTACGAAATGATTAAGTTTTCGGTGAATATGCACCGAGGATGTTTTGGCGGTTGTGCTTTTTGTACTATTTCGGCACATCAGGGAAAATTTGTTGCCAACAGGTCGAAAGCTTCTATCTTAAAAGAAGTCGAGAATATCGTAAAAATGCCTGATTTTAAAGGGTATATCAGCGACCTTGGTGGGCCATCGGCAAATATGTACCGCATGAAAGGAAAAAATCTTGATGAGTGTGACCGCTGCTTGCGACCAAGCTGCATTCACCCGAAAATATGCCCAAATTTGGATACAAGTCACGAAGCGCTTTTAGATGTTTACAGATCGGTGAGAGCCATGCCAGGCATAAAAAAAGCTTTTGTGGGAAGCGGCATTCGCTATGATTTGCTTGTGGACGATAAACTTTCGGAAGAAGACAAAAACACTGCTAATCGTTACATTCTTGACTTAGCAAAATACCATGTTTCAGGTCGCCTGAAAGTTGCCCCCGAACACACCTCCCCTGATGTGCTCAAAATAATGCGTAAACCATCTTTCGACATGTTTTACAAATTCAAAAAAGCTTTTGAGAAAGCCAATGAAGAAGCCGGTTTGCAACAGGAACTCATCCCATATTTTATCTCTTCCCATCCCGGAAGTGAAGTCAAAGACATGGCCGATTTGGCACTAAAAACCAAGGAGTTAGGATTTAAGTTGGAACAAGTTCAGGATTTTACTCCAACACCAATGACGGTTGCAACTGTAATTTATTATTCAGGCTATCACCCTTATACTTTGAAAAAGATTTACACGCCAATAAGCAAAGAGGATAAATTGGCTCAGCGCGACTTCTTTTTTTGGTATAAAAATGAGTTTAAGTCGAAAATACGGAAAACCCTCAAAGAGGCAGGACAAATTGAACTGGCAAATAAACTACTCAAAGATAAATAGTTATTTCTTGAAGCTAGTATTGATAAAAAAAAACGGAAACCTGCATCAAGTTTCCGTTTTTCATTTAAAGAAGTGTAAATTATAAACCAATTAATGGCTTAATATCAATATCTCGGTCGGGTCGAATGAATACATGAGAAACCCCATCTACCATAACATCAACAACTGGCAAACCTACAGATCCACCACCTAAACCGGCAGCATTCAGTTTATCCCACATTTCTTGATTCTTATCCGGCTCATCGTCCACATTATAAAAGGTATAAGGAATACTTTCCTCATCCAAAGACTGTTTAAATGCTGTGCAGATACCACATGTAGGACGGCCATAAATATAAATAGTCCATGTGGGTTTTGGGTCTTCGGCCTCATCATCATCTTTGCTGCATGAGCTGAATGTTGTAGTGCTTAAAGCCACCAATAAGACCATTACAAATGAGAGTAAATTTTTCATAGTTTTACGTTTTGGTTAGGGCTGCTAAATTAATAAAAAATTAATAGTGGACAATTTTTATTGAAATTTTCAAAAAAAATATTCCTCAAAAACCAAAACAATAATCGTGTAATTTTGGAGTTTCATTTAACTTAATTAAACTAACATCATGCTTTCGTTGTTAAAAAACAAGCGATTTTACATTCATTTAGCTTTGATGGCTTTATTGGTAGTTTTTCTAATTTGGCTAACTGTCACCATAGTCAACAATTTCACCCGTCACGGGCAAGCAACACCGGTACCCGATTTTTCGGGATTATACTACGAAGAGTTGGAGAATAATCCGGAATTTTCGAAATTCAGTTTTTTAATCATCGATTCTATTTATGACCCTACAAAGGAGAGAGGAACGATTATTAATCAAGATCCAGCTCCGGAATCCTTCGTCAAGGAAGGGCGAAAAATCTACTTGACTTTAGTTGCCATGAACCCTAAGATGGTTGCAATGCCGGAATTGAAAGACTTGTCGCTTCGAAGTGCTACCTCCCTGCTTCAAACTTACGATTTGAAGGTTGGAAAACTCACTTATGAACCGGATATTGCCAAGAATGCCGTTTTGCGACAATATAACAAGGGCAAACAGATTGACCCCGGCGCCATGATTTTAGCCGGTTCCACAATTGATTTGGTTCTCGGACTTGGCGACCGACAGCAACTGTTGCCGGTGCCTTTGCTCATCGGCCTCACCAGGTCGCAAGCCATTCAAAAGCTTCATGAGTATTCTTTAAACATGGGTATCGAATCTTTTGAGCCCGGCGACGATACTTCAACCGTTCGCATTTATCGCCAAACTCCCAATTATACGCATAAAAGTATTGCTAAATTTGGTAGTTCCGTTGATGTTTGGTATAAGTCGAATAAAAACTTTGACTTTGAGAGCTATTTGAAAACAATTGCTCCCGACACTTTAATGTCTGACACTTTGTAATCTGATTATCAATGTATAAATATGTAATATTTGCTTTTTTACTGTTTCTAAGCTTCAACATGATTGGCCAAGAATTGTTGAATCATCTAACCACCTATCCCGAACTAAAAGCCAATAAAACAAAAGTGGTAAATAAGGAAAGTAAAGCGGCCTCCTTGCTTTCGCTGCCTTTTGCAGACGATTTCTCCTATAATTTGTTGTATCCCAAAAAGGAGCTTTGGTCCGATAGATATGTATATGTCAATAAATCCTTTAGTATAAATCCACCAACTATCGGAGTCGTAAGTTTTGATGCGGTAAACGACACCGGTGGCGTCTATCCCACTATCAGTCAGTATGCCTATTTTGCCGACACGCTTACCACTAATCCTATTCGCTTAGATAGTGTTTTTGGGTCGATTCCTTTGGCATTGCAGCCTTCAGATTCTGTTGTTTTAAGCTTCTGGATTCAACCTCAAGGCCTTGGCAATGCTCCTGAAGAGGAAGACTCTCTCCTTTTACAGTTTTTTAGTCCAAGTCTAAATTTATGGAAAAATATTTGGGCTCACCAAGGAATGCCGCTCGACAGTTTTGTTGTGGAATATGGTGTCGAATTTCTTCAAATTTCTATTCCGGTTGTCGATTCCATCTTTTTTCATTCCGGTTTTCGCTTTCGTTTTATTAACAAGGCCAGCATCCCGAATAACACTATTCCTTCTTGGCGTTCAGGACTTTATGACCATTGGCATTTAGATTATGTTTATTTGGATCGAAACAGGTCGGTCGTAAACACCTCCGTAAATGATATTGCCTTCACTACTCCAATAGGATCTCTGTTAAACTCCTATACCTCAATGCCTTGGAATCAATACAAAGCTAATCCCACCGCATCTACCAATGTCAACGCGTCTATCAAATTTGTAAATCTTGATTTAGGACCAACGGTTAAAAACCTTAACCAATATTTTTCCATACAAAACCTGTTTGACAAGAGTTTTACATTTGCCAATCCTTTTCCGGCAACGTTCAATATGAACCCAAATACAACGGTAACCTATTCACCAAATTATGGAAATTATACCTTTCAGTCGGCTGCTTCTCAATATGCCGATTTTGAAGTTATGTTCCGACTTTTATCCAACACACCTCCGCCGGACTTGATTCGGACTAATGATACCATGCGCTTTTATCAGCGCTTTTATAACTACTATTCTTATGATGATGGAACTCCTGAAGCCGGTTATGGATTGTCGAATAATGGAGCCCGATTAGCTTATCAATTTACACTAAATCAAGGAGATAGCCTTCAAGCTATTCAATTCTATTTTAATCAAACCGTTGGAAATGCGAACCAACAATATTTTTATCTTACCATTTGGGACGACAATAATGGACAGCCCAACAATGTTATCTATGAGCAATCCGGCGTACGTCCACAATTTGAAGATCAATTGTTTAAGTATTACACCTACGAACTCACAACACCCATCTATCTCACCGGAACTTTTTATGTCGGATGGCGTCAAACCACCAACGACAATCTTAATATAGGCTTTGATTTCAACAACGACCGCGCAGAAAGTATTTTCTACAATACCGGCGGAAGTTGGGTGAATACCAATTTTCATGGAGCTTTGATGATTCGCCCGATATTAGGAAACGAAAAAGAGGCATATCTTGAAATAAAACCTATTGATGAGTCGGTGTCTTTAAAAATTTATCCAAATCCTGTCACAAGCGGCTCCACCCTTTTTATCCAACTAGAGCAAATTGAAAACGGATTAAGCCAAGCAACAGATTATAAAATAATTCTTTCGGATATCAGTGGTCGAGTAATCAAAACAGCTAAACTTAGCAATTCGTTAGAAATAAATGACTTAAATTCAGGAATGTATATTCTCTCAGTGTGGAAAAATAGCGGAACATTGGTTAAGCGCTCGAAAATCGTTGTTCAATGATAGAAGAGAAATATCAAGACCCAGAAGAAGATCAAGAGGATGTTGAACTTTTTGAACATTTCCGCATAGAAGTTGATCCGGGTCAAACGATGCTCCGAATTGATAAGTTTTTGATGGGACGGCTTGAAAACGTTTCCAGGAACAAAATACAAATGGCGGCTTCTGCCGGAAATATTTTGGTTGAAGGAAAAGCCGTAAAGCAAAATTATCGAGTAAAACCGCGTGATGTCATAACCATCGTGATGAGTAAGCCTCCACGAATAACGGAGGTTTTGCCGGAAGATATTCCATTAAATATTGTGTATGAAGATGATTATCTTTTGGTTGTGGATAAACCGGCTGGCTTGGTAGTGCATCCCGGATATGGCAATTTTACCGGCACAATGCTCAACGGTTTGCTTTTTCATTTAAAGGATGAGATGGCAAAAAACCCCGACAAAGCGCCACTTTTAGCGCACCGAATCGACAAAGACACTTCCGGTTTGATTCTCGTAGGCAAAGATGAACGTACTCAGGCATTGTTGGCAAGGCAGTTTTTTTATCACACCATCAAACGGCAATATGTCGCTTTAGTTTGGGGTATTCCGAAAGAGGATCATGGAACTATCACTGGTCATGTAGGTCGCAGTTTGAAAGACCGCCGAGTGATGACTGTTTTTACTGACGGAAGCTATGGGAAACATGCCGTAACGCATTATTCTGTGATGGAAAAACTTGGCTACGTTTCGTTGGTTGAATGTCGGCTCGAAACAGGCCGCACACATCAGATTAGAGCTCATTTCAAACACATTGGCCATCCATTATTTAGCGATTCAACGTATGGTGGAGATCAAATTTTGAAAGGAACTACCTTTACTAAATACAAACAATTCGTTCAAAACTGCTTTAAAATCCTTCCACGGCAAGCTCTACATGCACAAACATTGGGCTTTTATCATCCCGTTTTAGAAAAGGAAATGGAGTTCTTTTCGCAAATGCCTGACGATATGATTGAACTGATAGGAAAATGGAGAAATTATGTTTCGAATCGAAGTTTTGAAGAAGATGGAGAAGTAACAAATCCGCTTGATTTAAAATTAAACGAATAGATTTAAGTGTGATGGCTAAGATAAACAACTATTTATCCATGATTAAGTTTGCGCATAGCATTTTTGCTCTTCCATTTGCGCTGACAGGCTTTTTTATGGCGCTTTATATCAACGAGGTTCAATTTGACTATATTAAGTTGATTTACATTGTCTTAGCGATGGTTTTTGCCCGAAATGCCGCTATGGGATTCAATCGTTTCATCGACCGCAACATCGACAAGGATAATCCACGCACCACTATGAGAGAACTACCGGCAGGGATTATCAAACCCCAAGCTGCTCTAATCTTTGTTATCATCAACTCCCTTTTGTTTTGGGCAGTAACTTGGTTTATCAACAGTTTGACCTTTGTTTTAGCTCCTGTAGCTTTATTAGTGGTTTTGGGTTATAGTCTCACCAAGCGAATAACCGCTTTGTGCCATCTAATACTGGGACTCGGATTGAGCCTAAGCCCTATTGGAGCATATCTGTCGATCACCGGTGCCTTCGATCATTGGGCGCCAATTGCACTTTCATTTGCCGTCCTTTTTTGGACTGCCGGATTCGATATCATCTATGCCCTTCAGGATGACGAATTTGACCAGGGCAAAAAACTTTATTCTATCCCTCAAACTTTTGGAAGACCTAAGTCGCTATTTATCAGTCGTATTTTGCATTTAATTTCAGCATTGCTAATAATCCTTAGCGGATTTCTCTTTGATGCTAATTATGTCTATTTTATCGGAAGTGCTATTTTTATTGTTTTTCTAATCAACCAACATAGGATTGTCAGAATTAATGATTTGTCAAACGTTAACATGGCTTTTTTCACGATGAATGGATTGGCAAGTATGGTTTTTGGGCTGTTTTCGATAGCGTCCTTTTATATTAGATGAAATATTAAAACGTGGATAAATAGTATATTAATTTGGAAGTTAGGTAAATTGACGTGTATGAGAACGAATGGACTTGAATAATGATTTGAGGAAATATAAAATACTTAGAAAGTTTGTGTTTCTAATCAATTGATTTTTTGCAAGAACTGTTAAATAACCAAATTTCTGTGTAATTTTGGCGCCATTTAAAGCGTTTATTAACAAACCAACACAATGGAATAATGATTAAAATAGTGTTCATAGTAGTATTCACAGTAACGATTTCTGTTAATCTCCAGGCTCAAAATGAAAAAGGAGATATTTATTTCAAGAGAGCCAACGAATTTTTTGATTCAAAGGATTACAAAACAGCGATATTGTATTGCGATTCCACTATTTTGGAAGATGCAGGACATGAGGAAGCATACGCGTTCAGAGGTGTATGTAAATATTTTGAAAAAAGGTTTTCAGAAGCAATTCAAGATTTCGATTTGGCCTTAATTCTCGTTCCGGGATATGCCGAAGTTTATTTTTATCGAGGTCTTTCCCACTTAGAGTTAAATGCTAACAAGAAAGCTTGTGAGGATTTTACCGAAGCTTATAACTTAGGTTTTAAAAAGGCTATGAAACTCATTGTAAAACATTGTGAAATAGAAGAAAACAAGGCGGACTAATAAGAATCATTCTTATTTGTAAATAAATATGCAACTATATCATATAAAATATTGTCTCCATAACCCATTGCAAAAACCAAAGTGCTAATGCTAAACGACGAGGATATCTTAAACGGATGCCGAGCCGGAGACGCATTGGCTCAAAAGGAGTTATACGATAAGTATTCTCCCAAGCTTTGGCCAATTTGTCTGAGGTACGCCAAAAATGTTATGTCGGCTGAAGACATTATGCAAGAGGGTTTTATTCGTATTTTTAGGTATATTAACGATTATAAAGGAGAAGGTTCATTTGAAGGATGGTTGCGCAGAGTGATGGTAAACACAGCAATTAACTATTACAAGAAGAATTTGCAGCAGAAAATGGAAAAAGATATCGATGAGGTTTACGATATTTCCATTCGAGAGGCTGATGCAATTTCCCAAATGACAACGGAAGAAATTCTATCGGTTGTGCAAACGTTGCCTGATGGTTATCGTACCATTTTTAACCTGTTTGTGATTGAGGGTTTTTCGCATAAAGTTATTGCCGAAACTTTAGGAATAACTGAAAACACCTCAAAATCACAACTTTCTCGTGCACGAGTTCTTCTCCAACATAAGATTAATAAAATATATAGAACTGGTAATGATTGAAAATTTCGACGACATAGTAAAAGCGAAACTGTCTGATGCGGTTTCTGAACCTCCGGATGGATTGTGGAGCAAAATAGCGCATAATATGGCTTCTTCTCCCTCTTTAAACGATGAAGCTATTCGCTCGAAATTAGAAAAACCGGAAATTGCCCCACCACCACATCTTTGGAAAAAAATTGCCGCAACTCTAAAACCTAAGATACCTTTCTATAAATCACCTGTTTTCAGACGCATTGCCGCCGCATTTATCCTTCTTGGTTTCGCTTCCTACTTGTATTTTAATAAACCTTCTGGAGAAAGTATAGAGCCTAAAATTGCAGAATCTCAACCAATTGCTCCCATTGAATCCCTGCATAAGGAAGCTGCTCAACCTTTAAAACCAACAACGGACAATCCATCGTTCGATGAAAAAGCCACGCCCCGTGAAAACACCATTGAACCGCGCGAATTAAAAATCGAATCAAGCACAACAGAATCACAAGCTACTGTGGTTAAAAAGAACTCAGGGATAAAAAACTCCAACCGTTACAAGACTTTTTATAGCACTGATGACATACCAACCCTTGCTGTTAGTCAGCATCCGATTTCGTCTGTTGTCTATCAAGCAATTCCTGTTTTAACTTCGAAAGTCGCTAAAATTCAACCGAAAATCAATCAGCCGGAAGAAGTTGTTCTAATAAAAGAAAGTATAGTTGCCGTTGACAATGTGGTTGCAAATGAGAATGTTGAACCACACATAGATACATTACAAACAGACACAGCTAAAATTCATAATCCGTTAGTAGCTTCGAATGAAAATGCTGCGGATAAAAAAGAAGACTACCAAGAAAAACCGGGAACACTGCCTCTTAACCCAAGAAATATTGATAAAAAAGGATTGAGCTTGAGTTATAATCCATCCAATATAGTAACCGGATTCAACAATGTAAATCAACATGAATTAGATGTAAGCTTCACTTACCAAAACATTCATCTAATTGCAGAACTTGGATTAGGATTTGGAATGTCGGAAGAAAAAACTCCATACACAATCGACTATTCACGTTATGAATTTGTGAAAATGCAGTTTGTTACAGATTCACTCAGTTTCACCTTCGACCCTGTAAACCAAACCTATACACCCGTTGCGTATGGGCATCAAGAAAAAGTTTATGATGATATTGATCATAGTTTTTCGTCCATTGCATTAACCCAAAACTATTGGATGAATATTCCATTCCATGTTGGTTATGTCAAAAATCTTAAACGATTTTCCTTGAAAGCCGGACTTGGAATTAAGTATTCCGTTTTATTGTCCTCCAAGATTAAAGGTCTATATGAGCTTGACAACCAGTCTGTAATGAAAAACTTTTATTTTCCATCGCAAAACAGAACTAAAACCAATATTAGCTACAGTTTAAATGCCGGAATCATATTCAAACTAACCGAAAGACTTCATTTTAATACAGAAGCCGTAGCCTTATTTTATCAATATCCGGCCTATATCGAAAGCACCCAACGTGCTTATGGTCATGGGCTTAGAACCGGTTTTACTTATTATTTTTTATAACGTATGAATAGATATACCATTATATTAATTCTTTCTTTATTTCTCCTAAATCTGAATGTTAAAAGTCAAATTTGCGATGCTAAATTCGATTACCAAATTTTAGATGATATTTCGAGTTTTACTTATGAATTCAAAAATCTGTCTGAACATGACAGCGGATTTACGGCTAATTATATTTGGGATTTTGGCGATGGAAGCACCAGTAAACAGTACAGTCCTGAGCACCAATATCTCTCTGAGGGAGTTTATATCGTTTCCTTAAAGATGACCACAACCAACAATTGCCATGACCTGTTTGTCGATACTATTCACGTTGAAAAAATTATTCCACCAGCATGTATGGCATATTTTACTTTCGTGCAAGTACCCTCGGCGCCACTTTATACCTACGCTTTCACCGACCACTCTTTTGCAGGAAGTAACGATTCCATATTAACGTGGTTGTGGACTTTTGGCGATGGCACCAACTCCACAGCCCAACATCCTATGCATCAATACAATAATACCGGCAATTTTTTAGTCGTGTTGAATATTACTTCAAAAACCGGATGTCAGTCGTCCTATAGTTATACCATTACCATCAACCCGGGAGGCATTGCTTGTCAGGCATCATTTACGGCAATTGCTGATAGTCTTACAAACCCGTTAAAAGTTTATTTTCACGACAATTCCATACATGCAACCAATATTGTTTCGTGGCAATGGTATTTTGATGATGGAGATAGCAGCAATCTACAAGACCCAACCCATATTTTTCCTTATGCAGGAATTTATTTTGTGCAATTGAAAATAACCACACAAAGCGGATGTACCAGCACCGTTTCTTATCCTATTAATGTGGCCAATCCACAACCTTATAACTTATGGGGCAGAGTTTATGCCGGTCCTTATACCATTGATAAGTGTATTGCCTACCTTTATAAAGAATATCCGAACAACTATTTCAAGCCAATCGACACCGTCAGGTTGACCTCAGTGAATGACACTCTTGGAGTTTATTATTTCTTTCAAGTTCCGGAAGGAAAGCATAAAGTGAAAGTTCTTCTTCCCGATAGCTCCGCTTACAGTAAAGATTATGCACCAACCTATTACGGGGATAACGTACTGTGGAATAATGGCGTAACCCTAAATCTTTTTCAGGATATTTCTTTGGCGAATGTGTTTTTAAACCCCACATTTAATATTCCCGGTAATTGCCAAATATCAGGATATGTTTCATCAAACAATGCTGCTTTTTCAACCGTTGATAATGTTGAATTACTTCTATATAACCAAAATGCAGAAGTTGCAAATTATACTTTTACCGACTCGAATGGCTATTTTGAGTTCAACGATTTAAGCACCGGTCAATATGTAATTCTGGGTGAAATTACAGGTCTCCAATCTGACATTATTGGCATCAATCTCGCTAATTCCTTCGACACCGTTTCAAATATTAGTTTCACCATAAATAAACACAAAATCACAGGTTTTAAAACAATTAGCTCTAAACCTGTCAGTTTTACAGCATTTCCGAACCCAGCTAACCAATTTGTCCATTTCAGATTTGCTGAAGCACAAAATTCAAAACTTGAATATCAAATATATTCTATTGAAGGTCAATTGATTAACGAAGGTAATTTATGGATTTCAGGTGAAGAAACTAATTTAGCCGTAAACCACCTTCTAAATGGGGTTTATATAGTTAAAATTTTCAACCCCAACACATCTTCTCAATCTGTTTCACGAATAATTATTAATCGATAGAACGATATTATTTCTTTTGAATAGTAAGGGTATTTTCCGAATTCGTTTCAGATTTATTCACAGAATTTTAACCTAAATGCAACCTTTTTATACTACAATTGTCATTGCATTAGTTCAGAAAATTTGAATAAGATATTAAATAAGTTTGTTTCTTTTCTGTTTGTTTATTATTAATTGCTTGAGCAACCTTCTCCCCAAAGGTTGCTTTTTTTTTGCCCTACTTCATCGCTTAAAACTTCAAAAAAAAAGCTGCCCTAAAAGGACAGCTTTTTCAAAATGAGGTGAATAACGATTAGTAAACAATCATTTTCTTGGTTACTTTGTTTGCACCTGCGGCTAAAGTGTAGTAGTAAACGCCTGATTTAAGTTTGCTACCATCTACAATAATATTATGATTTCCAGTGCTTTGTGAACCTTCGTTCATTTCCATAACTTTTGCACCTGCAACATTGTAAACGGTTAAAGTTACATCAGCTCTTTGGTCAAGAGTGTAGTTGATGGTGGTTGATGTGCTGAAAGGGTTTGGTTGGTTTTGACCAACAGTTAAGTTATTACGGTTTGCATCAGCAATACCGGTTTCGTCAGCAGTGAGTAAAAACTCAATCCAGTGGTGCTCATAACCGTAACCGGCAACATAAGCATAAGCAGGAGCATAGACGGTGCTAGTTGGGCTGTACATCCAATCACCAGGAAGGATATAAGAGCAATTCCAATCGAATTTAGTATAAGTTGGTAAAGTACCGGCTCCACCTGCATCACCATTCTCTTCGTTAGAGATAAAACGCATGTGGTTCACTGAAGTGATTGTGTCGTAGTTTGCATTCCAAGTAAAACCTGGGACAAACTGAACTGTGGCAACAAATGTTTGACCGGCATTGATTCCAAAATTATTAAGTGAGAATTTGAAATAATTGATACCATTAGAAAGAGTATCATTTTCCATACCTGCAGTTAAAGGGAATTTGTAAGTGGTATATTTTGCATCTGATGAATAGTACATCAAAGGATCGTGTTTAATACCTTTGAACCACAAAGTATCTGTACCATAATCTGACAAAACCCATGGATTACCACCTTGCTCCCAATAGTAATTACCATCACCATTTTCGAGAATTTGAACCATCAAAGTATCAACAGCACTTGCAGTTGCTGCTTCTCTGTAATAAATGCAGTAAAAACCAATACTATCAATTGTGTAAGGCATGTTTTGGTTAATGTTTAAATCCGTTGGGCTGGTAAACACACCGGATTTAGGGTTGATGGCCTCACCAAGAGCATGAATCCAAGGACCACTATAGCCTGAAGAATAGTTAACAAGAATAGTAGAATCAGGCCATAAATTATTAGCAGTTGCTGTGGCAATATTTCCAAGAATATTGTCGAGCTCAAAACCGTAACCGTACCATCTACTCTTGATTACTTTGTTAGCATCAGCTCGGTCGGAACGGAACTTCTGCACGTCTTTTTTAATTTTCATCATTTCACTTGCGGTGAATTGATCACTTTCTTTTTTAATTACAACACCTTGATTTTGAGCCATTGCCCAGCCAAAACCAATCATAAGTGCTAATGTTAGATAAAACTTTCTCATAGTTGCTTTGTTTAAATTAATAAATATAGTTTTAGATAATTCTGTAGATTGCAAAGATATACAATTTCTAAATATTAAGTTGATGTTAGACAATTATTTCTAAAAAAGGTTGTACTATTTGACATAATCTTCAATTGGGTCGCAGGTGCAAACTAAATTGCGGTCGCCAAATCCATCATCAATTTTAGTAACAAAAGGCCAAAATTTATTGGTTTTCAACGATTCCACAGGGAATGCAGCTTGCTGACGAGTATAAGGACGATTCCACACCTCATTTGTTACCATGCCAACCGTATGAGGTGCATTTACGACCAAATTATCTTTCTGGTCTGCTCTACCCTCTTCTATTTCAGCTATTTCACTACGAATAGCTTTCATCGCTTCTATGAAACGGATAATTTCGGAATATGGCTCAGACTCTGTGGGCTCAACCATCAAAGTGCCATGAACAGGGAAAGCCACCGTTGGAGCATGGAAGCCATAGTCCATCAATCGCTTGGCAATGTCGATAACAGCCACTCCTGCAGTTTTCAGGAACTTATTACAGTCTAAAATCAATTCGTGAGCCACCCGATTTTGAGCACCTGTGTATAAAATTGGATAGCTATCTTCTAACGAAGTTTTAATGAAATTTGCATTTAAGATTGCATAATCGGTAGCGGCTTTCAATCCATCTGCACCAAGCATTTTAATATATGCGTAACTGATAGGTAATACGAACGCACTTCCAAACGGAGCTGATGCTATCGCTGGTATTGACTTTTCATTACGTTTTTCGCAGAAGATATGCGAAGGTAAGAAAGGAGTCAGGTGAGGGGCTGTAGCAATCGGGCCAACTCCCGGGCCACCACCGCCATGAGGTATGGCGAAAGTTTTGTGCAAGTTGAGATGGCAAACATCGGCACCAATAGTTCCTGGATTAGTGTATCCAATCTGGGCATTCATATTGGCTCCATCCATATAAACTTGACCTCCACGAGAATGGATGATTTCGATTACTTCCAAAATAGATTCTTCAAAAACACCATGGGTTGAAGGATACGTAACCATCAGAGCGCCAAGGTTTTCTTTATACTGGTCAGCTTTGGCAGTTAAATCCTGAATGTCAATTTCGCCATGTTCATCGGTTTTCACCACGACCACTTCCATACCGGCCATGACGGCTGAGGCGGGATTTGTTCCATGAGCTGAAGCCGGTATTAAACAAATATTTCGATGTGGGTTTCCAGTGGCACGATGATAGGCCATTATGACCGCCAAACCTGCATATTCGCCCGAAGCTCCACTATTTGGTTGAAAAGTGATGCCATCGAAACCGGTAATTTCACATAAATCTTTACCTAATTCATCTATTAGCTCCCGATATCCAAGAGCTTGATCGGCAGGTACAAATGGATGGATATTTCCCCACTCTGGCCAACTCAAAGGCAACATTTCTGTTGCTGCATTGAGTTTCATAGTGCACGATCCAAGCGGAATCATTGCCGTATTTAAAGCTAAATCTCGTACTTCCAACTTCTTGATATAACGCATCATAGCGGTTTCCGACTGGTATAGGTGGAATACCTCCTGATTGAGAAAATCGGTTGTTCTTTTCAAGTTCTCAGCAATTTGATAATCCATAAAACTCATACAAGTTTCTTTGGTAATCAAGTCTCTATTTTTACCGTTAAGACCGGCAAAAATGGTTATAAGATCGTTTAAATCTTGCATATTCTTTCCCTCATCAACGCTGATAGTCAGATGCTTATCATCGATATAACGGAGGTTAATATTAAAATCATTCATCCGCTTTTTAACCTCATTCATATAAACACCTTGAGGCAATTCGATTTGAATTGTATCGAAGAAATTTTTGTTTAGTTCGGTATAACCTAATTTCTCCAGCTCAGCGGCAAGAAGTGAGGCCATTTTGTGAATACGAGCGGATAGGGAAATCAGACCATCTTTTCCATGAAAAACCACATACATACCGGCCATAGTAGCAAGAAGCGCTTGAGCAGTACAAATATTTGAAGTAGCTTTTTCGCGTTTGATATGTTGTTCACGAGTTTGCAAAGCCATTCTCAAAGCGCGGTTTCCCATTTTATCTACCGAAACACCAATGATACGACCGGGGATATTTCTTTTAAAACTTTCTTTAACGGCAAAGAAAGCAGCATGAGGGCCGCCATATCCCATCGGAATTCCAAAACGCTGAGTGGAGCCAAAAGCCATGTCGGCATCCATTTCGCCTGGAGACTTGAACAAAGTCAAGCTCAAAATGTCGGCAGCCATTGCCACAACAGCCTCGTGCTCATGGGCTTTTTTGATAAAGCTTGTGTAGTCATGGGTTTTTCCAAAACTATCGGCATATTGTACTATTGCTCCGAAAACGCCTTCAGTAAATTCAAAGGTGCAAGGATTACCAACTATCAACTCAATACCTTTATAATCAGCACGGGTTTTCACAACTTCAAGAGTTTGTGGAAAAACTTTTTCGTCCACAAAAAACTTATTATGACCCGCTTTCACAGCATTACGACTGCGACTACCATAAGCCAATAACAGCGCTTCAGCAGCAGCAGTGCCTTCGTCGAGCAAGGAGGCATTGGCAATAGGTAAACCGGTTAATTCAGTGATAACAGTCTGAAAATTAAGCAATGCCTCTAACCTACCCTGTGAAATCTCAGCCTGATAGGGAGTATAGGAAGTGTACCATGAGGGATTCTCGAAGATATTTCGCAAAATCACTGATGGCGTGATGGTTTCGTAATAACCCAAGCCAATAAAGGAACGGTAGTTTTTGTTCAAAGCTGCAATGGATTTCATCTTTTTAAGGAAATCCGATTCTGAAAGAGCTTCCGAAATTTGAAGCGGTTTTTTCAGGCGAATAGACTTAGGAATTGTTTGGTCGATAAGCTCATCTATGGAGTTTACGCCAATGCTGTCAAGCATCAACTTGGTCTCATTAGCATTGGGGCCAATATGTCGGGGTAAAAAGGAGTTAGATAACATTTTGTAAAGTTTAAACATTAAACAAAAAGAAGCGCAAATATAGAGATTAAGAAAATGTGGTGAAATGAAATGATGATAATTTCACAAAATTGCTTGAAAGGGTAAAATTTCAATAGAAAAAAAGAATTATATATTTGATACACAAACAAATAAACAAAAGACCAAAATTTAACAGAATTGACAAAACTCAACTGATAGTTTGATGAGGTGAGGGGGAGTTTAAATATCGTGAATCATTAAAAAAAGAAGTAAGAAGCTTTGTGTAGAAAAAGTTTAACAAGAGACAAATTTTTCAAATAACACAAAGAATACAATAAAAATGGAATACATGATCTTTTAGTAGCAATTCCAGTAAGGTTCGATTGGGTCCCGATGAAGTGGGTTCTTGGGCTTTGCAGAACTTTAAACTTTTAAATCCCGTAGTTTCATTCTAATAAATTCCTCTAACTAAATAAGCAGCAAAGCCTTAGAACCACTATATCGGGATCAATTC
>JAFGWF010000069.1 GCA_016937295.1 Bacteroidales bacterium | reverse complement strand
GATAAAGAACAAAAACACCAATCCAAGAATGGCGGTATAAGTTCTTTTTGTGAGTTTATATTTTGGTTGAAAGGTCTTCAATTATCGTGGGATTTCAACGGTTTTGATAATATCGGTCACATAATCAGCTGTTCCAATTCCTTCCAATTCCTTTTCAGGGCTAAGAATCACACGATGATTCATCACAAAAGGAGCGACAAATTTGATATCGTCAGGATTCACAAAATCGCGACCATTCAATGCAGCAAAAGCCTTTGCCGATTCCAAAATTGCTATAGAAGCACGCGGTGAAGCTCCCAGAAAAAAATCAGGATTATTGCGTGTAGCATCACTCAGCTTGGCAATATAGCTGATAATTTTTTCATCCACATAAATCTCTTTCACCTGCTTGCGCAAATCCAGTAAGGTTTGTTGGTCGATCACTCTTGCAACTTTCGTCATATCAATGCTTTGCTTTCGTTGATGGTGTCGGTTTATGATTTCGGTTTCTTCTTCAAGCTTGGGATAATCCACAATTATTTTAAACAAAAAGCGGTCGATTTGAGCTTCCGGCAAACGATAAGTACCCTCCAAATCCACAGGATTCTGGGTGGCAATTACCATAAAAGGCTCATCAAGCAAGTAGGTAATACCATCAGCAGTTATTTGCCGTTCTTCCATCGCCTCAAACAATGCCGACTGGGTTTTGGCAGGAGCACGATTAATTTCGTCGGCCAGCACGAAATTGCTAAAGAGAGGCCCTTTGTTAAAAACAAATTTGGAGGATTGAGCATTGAAAACCGAAGTTCCAATAATATCGGAAGGAAGCAAGTCGGGCGTAAACTGAATGCGCTTAAAATCAACATCAATAACCCTCGAAAGCAAACGTGCGGTTAGGGTTTTTGCCACGCCGGGAACACCTTCAATGAGCACATGACCATCGGCCAATAATGCGGTAAGGAGAAGGGTAATCATTTTTTCCTGGCCTACGATATATTGCCCAATGGCATCACGAATCAACTGCGTTTTAGCGGCAAAAGGCTCCAAATTAATTCTGTTTTCAAGTTGATACATAGTTATATTTTTTGTTTTTTAAATTGTTCGATTAGAGTGTAAAGTTTCAACAATTCTTCATCTGAAATTGAGGATTGTTGTTTCAAAAAATGCAATTGACGAAATAATTCCCGCATTTTAGACTCCGAGTATCCTGATTTCAATTGCAATCGAATCATGGATTCCGAATCGGCATTTTGAATGTTTATCTGATAATGTTGCATCACAAAATGATTGAAATCACGGATGACTTTCTGAAGAATCGACTTATTATTATTGGATCGCAGGTAGAGCCGTGCAATGCTGTCCACAAGCACCATAGAAGTGTTTTTCAGCTCCGAGACTACCGGAATAACTCGTTGAGTTCTCCAAAATTCTGTGAGAGTGAAGATTAAAGCTAAAAGGATGAAAAGCAAATAGGATTTAAGCAAACTTGGTTTTTCTCCGATGATGGAAATAAGCGATTCCTTTTGTTCACTATTCAAATTATAGCTTTTTTCCATCCAAAAAACCTGCTGATTGGGCAATTCGGCCATCACTTTTTCGACATAAGGAATGGTATTTCCGCGTAAAAGATAGTAGTTGGTAAATGGAATCGGGTCGGAATGTAGAAACAGAAAACCGGAGCCAATCTTACATTTCAAGAAATTGCAATTTTCATTTGCAAAGCCAAGCTGCTCAATTTCAATGGTTTTTGATAATGGAATATAAAAATAGGAATAATAATGCGACAGATAATCTACAGAATCTAAAGGTGAAAAGTGAAAATTATGTAAATGCAAACGGATTCGACTTGCGTTACTATTCGCCGAACTGTACTGGAAAATTTCAAGAGAATCTAAGAGCTTCGTATCGATATTTCGGGAGCAGTAGAAAACAGAATTTCCCTTAGAAACAAATTCCATCAGCTTTTTCATGGAAAAATGAGTGAGCGCCGACCTATCGTTGACCATAAAAACGGTTACAGAGCTGTCGCTCAGCGGATTTGCTTTAAAGGAAGAAAAACTTTTGTCCGTTGTTTCGGGCGGATTGTCGGGAAATAAATCCTGTAGAGATTGGAAAAGAATCGTCAGGCCAAAGGGCTTGGATGAATTTCGGTCGAGGTCGAAGCGCCAATCGAGAGGCCGAGGCACAGCATATCGAATGACCACATAAACTAATGCCAATGCAATCAACGAAATCACTAAAGTCCAGCTATTTTTATTCATAAAACACGTTTCAATTTCTGCTCGGTTTCATTTACCATATCCTGACTCACCGACCTGCCACCATACCACACATGTTCATAAACATAAGCTATCTCTCTGAATATCTGTTTAATACCGGCATCTTTGATTTCAAAATAATAATCATAGTTGGTTTTATACGATTCCCACTGAATAATTTTGTTTTGGTGAAGCGAACGAAGTAAACTGATGAATTGAAGTCTAAGAGCCAATTTGAAATCCGCATTTTTCATAGCTTCTTCCATTTGACTTTTTAAATCTTGGTTCACCGAATTATTAGTTGACGTTATTTGCACTCCCTTTCCATGATGCACTGCGTTGGATTTCTGAAAAACCCCTTCTGTGCTCAATCTGCCCACATAAAGAGCAACCAAAAGCACAGCAATCAACAGAATAAAATAATGGATATTGGAAAGGAGATTTGCTGCCGCTTTATTCCCAAAAATGCCTTTAAGAATCTGAAATAATTTGCTTCGATAAGCATCATAAATATCCTTCTGATTTTCAGAATATTTATAGTACTGAAAATCTGCATCTTTCCGATACTTTTCCATTCGATTC
>JAFGWF010000068.1 GCA_016937295.1 Bacteroidales bacterium | reverse complement strand
GTTGTTCTGATTTGTTGATCAACATCTTTAACTACAGGATTGGAAGATGTGGTTGTTGACCCAAATTGATTTCGTTGGAGATAAAGTGTGTTCAACTGAGTGACTAACTGGATTAACATGGGTTCGTTAATATCCATGATGGCCGGAGCTACCAAGTTTTCTTTTTCCTTATTAGATCCTTTAATATAGTCCTCGAGATAGTTATAATACTGAGAGTGAAGTTCTGCAAGAGCTTTCTGTTTATCAAGTTCATAAAGTCTATCGAATACTTGAGAGCTAATATCCTCAATTTTCATAAGACTATTGTCCATTCTGAAAGTTTGTAAATCGTTTTCAAACTCTTTCAAAGAATCTTCAATTCCGTATAGTTGCTGGTCGATAAATAGTAAGGAATTGGTGGCTTGTTGGTTTTTATCCTCAAGATTTGATTTCACGTAAGCCTTTGCCAGAGCATTAATCATATTCATTGCATTTTCCTGACTCTCATCTTTCATGCTTATCTCAATTAAAGTAGCATCGTTATGCGCCATCTTCGCTTGAAATTTCGATTTGTATTTTCGTGCTAGATACTCTAAAGAATTTAAATAAAAGTAAAATTCCTTGTCGTCATTGTATGGTTTTAGGTAGTGAAGTGTAAAGGAAAAACAACCGTTTTGATATTTTTCGCCAAAGCGCATGACTTTGTTTTCTCCTTGTGGCAGAGAATCAATATGTTCCGAAACTTCGTTGAATCGATAATCATATAATTTGGCTGAACCAATTGGAGGAATAATCAAACGATATTCGGAGCTTGAAAGTAAAACGATATCGATTTTAACCTGCGTGGCTTGTAAATGATGGGTATCTAGTTCTACGTAGAAAGGTTGATTTGAAAACATCTGGTTTTCTCTTATTTTTCCATAGCGATACAAAGAAATCTGCCAGTCGGTCTCAAGAACGGCCTTTTTAGCTACAGCAAAGGATTTCAGAATAGCAATCTCATTTTGCATATTGATGGGCGGAGGGCCAAAAACCGATGGCATCAGGTTCGACAACGGGTTTTGAGTAGTCATGTCATTACCGACCATTATTGTGGCTTTAGCTTCATAATCCGGATCGGCATATTTATTAAACATGTGTGCCGTAAACAGAGCAATCACTACCGACAATACAAAAAGTTTCCAATATGACAGAGCTTGAAAAACTAAGGCTTTTATGTCTATGGTATCTTCTTGTTGAAAATTATTGAATCCGTTCGTATTATTAGTATCCACAGGTTAGTTTTTAAGTTGTAAAATTAATGTCGTCATGGCGATAAAAGTAGTCAATGAGCTAAGAATCAATGCGTAAGGGAAAGTCTCGAAACCCCATGTTTTTGCATTTAACGATTCTACATAAATGATATCATTAGGCAAAAGATAAAAGTTGGGGTTGTTAATTATCTCACGGTCAAGTAAATTTAAGAAATAGATTTTTTCTTTGCCGTCTTCTTCACGAATCAAAAACACCTTTTCTCGGTTTCCATAGGCAGTCATGTCGCCTGCAAGAGCCAATGCTTCCAATATGTTCATCTGCGATATATAAGCTGTGTAGCGACCCGGCCTCTTGACTTCTCCTAAAAGTGTTACCCTGAAACCGCTTAGCTTAACGGTGACTGAAACTTCTGTCAGGTAGTCCTTTAACCTTTTTTCAATCTCCATTGAGGCTTCTTTAATGGTCATGCCGATTATTTTTATCTGCCCAATTACCGGTAATTCAACAAAGCCACTGTCGTTAACCGTATAACTCGTCAGATAAAGACCTAAATCGGAGTTGTTGAGGTTTTGAGTGTTATCGCTTCCATTAAAGAAACTAAATGTCTTTGGATTCAGCGAGTTAACTTTAATATACAATTCGTCTTTTTCTTTAATTTTATAGGAACTATTAATGGAATTTTGCTGAACAACTGTGTCAGTAGTTACCTTGCCCTCTAACTCCTGCATATATCGAAGTTTTTTTTGAGGAATACATCCTGAAAGTCCTATGAGAATTACCGTTAATAATAGAATTGAGCCTCGGAACGAGGTGAAGTGATTTTTACACATTATGAAGTAGTTTAGTTGTAAAAACAGATTTTATCAAAGCAAAAAAACTTAATTAATAAATCTATATCTCTTATATCATCTCTTAAATTAAGAGTGTGCAAATTTATACCAATTATTTTTGTTAACAATAAAAACTTAAACCATAACAAAACAATAAAACTTCTCTTAAATAATTTGGTGATTAATTCCTTTAAATGCAGACAATCACTATCATTATTCTCTTTCTGATTATGATTTTTATCATCATAAATTGGCCGTCTTCCATCCAAAAGGTATTCGTTTTTAGTTAGTTTTGCTTCACTAAACGATTCAATTATTTTATTGTCAATAAACTATTAGCCTTAAAATTTTGTCTTAGCCCAAGTTATGGGATGTAAATACTCTAACTTTAAGGAATTGTTTTATATCTTTGCTTGTGTCAGGCAACCAAATCATCAACAATAAATCTGTGAAACGACCCCGTTAATGACTTTCGATTATGAGTTATATCAACGCTGTCTGAGTGGCGAAAGAGCCGCTCAAGAAAAGTTGTATAAAATTTATGCACCCATCATGTATGGTATATGCCTCAGATACACGAAAGATCAGGATGAAGCCAAAGATGTTTTGCAAGAAGCGTTTATAAAAATATTTACGAATATTGATGGTTTCAGAGGGGAAGGTTCATTTGAAGGATGGATGAAACGAATTGTAATCAACACTTCACTCAACAATTATTACAAATCTAAGAAGGAGATTTCGGATAAAAATTTCGATGATATTCGCGAAACGGATATTCAGCATGATGAAGAGGATAATTTAGAGGAGTTACGTTTTAATAAAACTGAGATGTTGGAAGCAATTCAGAAGTTGCCTGATGGCTACAAACAGATTTTTAACATGTATGTATTTGAAAAATACAAGCATAGAGAAATTGCTGAATTGTTGAATATCAGTGTTAACACATCGAAATCGCAACTTTCAAAAGCGAGAACTTATTTACAGAAAACGCTAATCCGGATGGAGAAAGCAAAGAAACAACAGAAGAGATAGAATAAGAACAAGAATGAATAAGGATAATCAATATATCGACCATCTTTTTGAACAGGAGTTAATGGATTTTGCTCCTGAACCCGGGGGAGATTTATGGAAAGCAATCTCGGCAAAACTAGATGCAAAAGATATGGCAATCAGAAGACGCAAGGCCATTATTCGTTGGACTTCCTTCAGTGCGGCAGTCGTTGCGGTGGCCATTTTCCTTTTTGTGCGAAGTTGTTCCGTTAGTGGCACCGATTCACTGCACATTGTAAAAAAACGTACCGAAAGAATCCATGTAGGCAGTGAAAATGTTGTTATCGCTGCAAGAAAATCAAGTTTTTCTCCCCAGCCTTCCATTGAGAATCAATCACCCGTTTCAAACTCTAATACCATTGTTAAGGACAAAAACATAGTTGTTTCTGCCCGTTCTAATCCGAGTCGTTCAAAAGCAAAGAAGAGTACTGATTTGCCATTGAACGCTCAGGGCGAAAGCTCTGATTTTTCTTCCATTGAGATGCTAAACCGCACGGCGGCAGGTCAGCAGAGAATTGACTTTAGTAGGTTTGCAGCACTTCAACCCAATGCGAGTTATGAAGTCAGAATGTTCGAATCTATTCCGTATTTTATTTTTAAAAGTCAAAAATCTATCGGCATTCAAGCAGAGGCAGGCGCCGGATTAATGTTTTTAAGTGCTAATTCCAGCCCTGTATTTTCGGATGAGATGCCTATTATAAAAACTGCTCAGCCATTTAACTCACCTGTTTCGGATTTCTTTGTGAATTTGAAATTCCAATACTCTCACTTTTATGGTAAGCTTGGTTTGTCAGTTTCACAATACTATCAGAAAAACAGCTATTCAATCCCATATACTACAATGGATACTTCCGGTGGTTATGCAAGTTTCGACCTGAATAAATATTGGACTTATGATACGGTTGGTTATTTTCACGACCCCTATGATCCGGATATTCTGTATCCAATCGTAAATCCAACCTATCATATCGACACTGTTGGAATGGTTTGGAATTCAAAATTTGTTGAAAATCAAAATATTAAAAATACTAAATCCTCTCAAGCGTACCATTTTGTCGAAATACCTATTAGTATTGGCTATCAGCATCAAATTGGAAAAGTTGGCATTTTTGGTGATGTGGGATTAGGATTTGCCTTTTTATACAAATCGACCGGATTTTATTCTGATGGCTTGAACTATTTTGAAATAACTTCGGAAATTAATCCTTTCAGAAAAACTCATGCCAATTTGATTCTCAATGCCGGTATTAGTTATCCTCTTGGCAACAAATGGAATATCTTTGCGCAAGGATCATATCGAACCAATATTTCGGCGATTTACCAATTGGAGCAACTTAAGGATGTCCGATTTAATGCTTATGGATTGCGTTTTGGTTTAAGTTATAACCTTAAATAATTATAGACAATACTCAATGAAACTTATATTAAAGGCTCTATTTTTTTTCAATATCCTCTTTTTTGTTTTTCCTTCACAGGGGCAAATTGCCATAATTCACGGTTATGTTTTGAGTCAAAACTCGGGTATTGGAATTCCAAATCATCAAGTAATAATACAGTCGAATATCGACACTGCAACTTCAACCGGATTAAATTATTATTCCTCAAACTACACTCTTCAAAACGGATTTTTTATCGACAGCGTATCCATTCCCAGTGGGCAGAATATTAAGTTTGTAATTAAAACGAAGGATTGTCAGAATAATTGGAAAATAGACTCTGTTTATTCCATGAATTCCAAAAGCACTACCTTTTTGATTTGTGATTCCGGCTTTACCATTTGTCAGACGCATTATATGACCTATCCTGACACCGCCAATTTTTTAAAAATACATTTCTTAAATGCCTCTTATGTCAATAATGCCAAGTACCATTGGGATTTTGGTGATGGCGATTCAAGCACTTTAATGAATCCAAGTCATGAGTTTCCATCAACGGGAAAATATTTGGTCACATTGACTGCTATAGATTCTGTTTCAGGTTGTTATAGCGTAAAAAGCGATTCCATTAAGGTGAATCCGGTTTTCAATTGTCATAATTCGTTTAAATATACTACCAACTATCTAACGGCATTGTTTTTTGGGAAGATTAATAACAATCTTCCTACGTATTACCAATGGTTTTTTGGGGATAACACCAGTGCCAATGGGCCAAATCCCATTCATTATTATCAGTACCCCGGAATTTACAACGTAACATTAACGACTATCTCAATTAATCCTCAAAGTTTAGATACTTGCATTTCGCATTCAACACAGCAGATTACCATTCAACCGCCACCACTTGGCAACATTTACGGACAAATTTTTACCGATTCGACTTATGTTTCTGACGCCGAGGTGGTTTTGTATCGTTATCAAAATTCAACGGATGATTATATTGCAATGGATACGGTTGATGTTATTATCAACAACACTCTGGGAATCAGTTATTATTATTTTCATAATATTCAGTTAGGAAAATATTTGACGCAGGCCAAGCTCAAAACTTCTTCCGCTTTTTATAACGATTATGGGCCTGCATATTTTGGAAACACTTTTGATTGGTCGATTTCAAAACCTTTTGAGCCTGCTCAAACCGGCAGCAATCGCCCAATTCACTTAACCCGAGTTTTTCATCCAAATGGAACAATTACCGTTAAAGGTCAAGTATTTGAAGGTTCACAAAAAAATCTCGGAGATCCTGTTAAAGGGGCTTTAATCTATATTTATAATGTTCAGAATGATGTTGTTGGATATATGCTAACCGATAATTTTGGTGGTTATAGTTTTAATAATCTTAACCCCGAAAAATATTTTCTTCACGTTGATGTGATTAATAAAACTATGATGCCAACCTGGGTTTGGCCAGACCAATCAGCAACTCTTTTAGACCATGTTGATATCTATATTGGAAACGATTTTATTGCAGGATTGCAAAATAAAGCCAATATTTCAGCCTTAATTTTTCCAAATCCCACAGAAGATAAATTGAATATTTTAGTTCCGGAAACGATTATTTCTAAGGGGCAAATTCAGGTTTATGATTTGACAGGAAGACTCCAATTGCTTGAAAATATCAGTTTTAATGGCGATAATAATAAGCTGGAACTGGATTTATTGTCTTTAAAACAAGGGATTTATACTGTTAGAATTGCTTTGAATGGATATGCTCCATTAGTTAAAAAAATTACGATTCTTTAACGTATTTGGGACGAAAATGGGTTCTTTAATCCGGAATAGTCCGTTAACTCCACTTTAATTTTTCCAACCATAACTTCACTTTCCGCAAGAATTGGCAGGTGGTTTTTATCGTCTGAAATATAAACAATTAGCTTATCTTCATCCTTAAAGACGCTACCTGTAAGCACTGAAGGTTTAAATTTTAAGCATCTCACTTTTCCAACCGAGGTTTTGATGGTTTCTTTCCCGATGTACGTCAGTTTAGTTTGATAAACCGCATCATCTAAGAAAAAGTCTAAATGAATCGGGTCGTTGATTTTTAAAGTGTCAGCATCAAAGGTTCGGGCGTAGTAAATAGCTGATATTAAATCTTGTACGTGAGTCATTATGGAAACGGTGTCTGTTTTTTCATTTTTGTTATTTACAACTTTTGCAAATCCTTTTTCGTGATAAAATGCTATATCTCTGCTGTCGGAATAATCTCCTTCTTTGATTCGCTTCATAAAATATCTTGGTATCAAATAGTGGATGTCGAGGTAGGTTTGATATACATCGTTCACTTTAAAAAACCAATTAAATGAACCTTTGGTTTTTCCAACTACCTTGATATGATAGGAAGTGTCGCCCCGAACCACATAGTTTTTCTTGCCAATTTCTGCAACCATCTCGCCGGCAGTTACATTTCCTGTCATCCATGAGCTGTAAAACAAACGGAATGTGAGTTTTTCTCCGTTTGTAAAAGCTTGATTATTACGCTTTGAAAGAGGTTTTTCTGTTCCCATAACAAAGATAGGTACAGCGAAAAGAATAAGTAAAATTAAGCTGCTCGTTTTCATAGAATTTGATTTTCAAGGTTAAAAAATGAAAAATACCGATGCCTTAAAAACCAAAATCTATTCCAAAAAAGCACAATAGCGGATTATTCAACTTTGGATTTGCTATTTAGAAAAAGCAAAATCCATTTGTTTTTTGAGTAAGTCCACTTTTTTTACTACAATTTTCACTCTATCACCCAGCCGATACGTATTGCCATACCTTCTTCCAATCAGTTGATAGTTATCTTCGTCTAAATAATAAAAATCGTCTCGTAGCGTATCCATGGCTACCAAACCTTCTGCTTTCACTTCATCCACTTCAACAAAAAGCCCGTATTTGCTTACACCTGAGATAATTCCATCAAAAGTTTGCCCGACTTTTTCTAACATATATTCTGCTTGTTTATACTTTACCGACTCACGCTCGGCGTCGGCAGCCTTGCGTTCCATATCGCTACAGTGCAAACAATATTCTTCAAATTCCTCTGCACTGACCGACTTGCCTCCATCGAAATAATATTCCAACAGTCGGTGAACCATCAAGTCAGGATAGCGGCGGATTGGAGAAGTGAAATGGGTGTAATGTTTAAAGGAAAGCCCATAATGGCCGATGTTTTTGGTGGAATAAACCGCTTTTGCCATGGTTCGAACCGCAATAGTTTCGATAAGGTGTTCTTCACCTTTTCCTTTTATCTGGTCGAATAAACTATTGAGTGAAGCAACTAAGCTTTTTCTGGTCGTGAGGGATACACGATAGCCAAATTTTTTGATAAATTCGGCAAAAGTGTTGAGTTTCTCACTGTTTGGTGTATCGTGTATGCGGTACACAAAAGTTTTAGCTTGTTGGTTTTTCCCTTTTGCCAAACCAACCTTTTCGGCCACAATTTTATTTGCAAGTAGCATAAAATCCTCAATCAGCATATTGGCTTCGGTTTGTTCGCGGACAAATGCACCGATGGGTTTATTGTTCTCATCTAATTTAAAGCGAATTTCCTGCGACCGAAAAGCAATACTTCCCTGTTGGAATCGCTCTTGGCGAAGTTTACCTGCAAGTTGGTTTAGCAGCATTAAGTTCTCATAATTTTCGTCTTTATTCTTCCCATCAATCATTTCCTGAACTTCTTCATAAGCGTATCTTCTGGCCGACTTAATGACTGTTCGTCCGATCCATTGACTTTTTATCACGGCATTTTCATCCATTTCAACCACTACGGCGAAAGTGAATTTTTCTTCATCAGGTCGTAGTGAACAAACATGATTCGACAGAACTTCGGGAAGCATCGGTACGACTCTGTCAACCAAATAGATAGATGTTCCTCTTTCATAGGCTTCCTTATCAATGGCCGATCCTTTTTTAACATAATACGACACGTCTGCAATATGTATTCCCACTTCAATTAAGCCGTTTTCTAATGTTCGGACGGACAAAGCATCATCGAAATCTTTGGCATCAACAGGGTCGATTGTGCAGGTGAAAACTTGACGAAAGTCGCGGCGTTTTGCAATTTCGGCAGGGTCGAGAGTAGTTGGTATTTTGTCGGCATCTTTCAACACATTTTTCGGAAATGAAACCGGAAAGTCGTTTGCTGCTAAAATCGATTTCATCTCTACATCGTGAACTCCGGGTTCGCCAAGCACTTCATGCACTTCGGCAAAAGGATTCTTTGCATGGTCGGGCCAATCGGTAAAGCGAACAATAACTTTTTGGCCGGATTTGGCTTCTCCAATCTTTTCCTTTGGAATAAAAAAGTCAACAGGAACAGATTGCTTGTCGGCAATGAGGAATGCAAAGTTTTTGCTTATTTCCAATTTTCCAACAAAAAACTCCGTTCGCCTTTTAACGATATCGATAATCTTTCCCTCCTTCTTCCGTCCGGAGCGATGAGGAAATAGTTGCACTACAACCGTGTCGCCATCAAAGGCTTTGCCTGTATTATTGGCTCCAATAAATACATCCTCATCTAAATTCGGAACCGTCACATAAGCTTTTCCCGTGGACTTCATATCCACAACTCCTTGAACTTGATTGCTATTGTCGATGTGAGCTATGAGTGAAGGGTTTAGTTTATGTTTACTTCGAGAAACGGCAATCAAAATGTCTTTATCCTCAAGGGAATAAATTGATTGCTGAAGCAAAATTTTTGTGTTTGCATCTCTGATTTCCAATTTAGCTGCTAACTGTTTGATGTTCAATGGTTCGTATGGGTTTATCGAAAAAACTTCGATAATTCTTTCTTCCAACTGATGAAAATCTCCTCGGGTTTCTTTTTTGTATTTCTTTCTGCTTTTTGACATGATGTTATGTTTATGTGATTATTTTTCCAATAAATTATTAGATATATTTGCTTCGGGAGCGCTTTCGGTGATAATTCTAACGGATTTGATTTCTTCAAATTTTAAGTCCAATTTGATTAAATTGCTTGATTTCCAAATGTCTGCCTTAAATGTAAGGGGTTCAACTCGGCCCGACTTGTAATTAATTTCTAAATTCACTTGTGCCGGATTTCCACCAATGTTTCGCAGTTGAATTTCCTTGTTTTTGGACAATTCCAAAGCAAAATCGGCATAAGTCAGTTGAAAATACCACGGTTGCCAAAACCATGACAAATCTTCGCCGGCAACTTCATTAAAAGTGAAAAAGAAATCGTAAGGAGTCGGGTGTTTGCCTTTCCATCGGGAGGTGAACAATTGTAACCCACGGTTCATTTTTTCTTCGCCAAGATATCTTTCCAACTCGATCAGTGCAACTGCCGATTTGGTATAAGCTTGAAAGCGGTAGGCATAGCCGGTATTTGTTGCCGGAATCATCAAAGGTATTTCGGAAAACGAGCCGGCAAGCCGATTGTAATCGTCAATGATGTCTTTAAACAAAATATAAGCACTATCGGTTGTGAGTTTTTCGACCAATTTTCTGGGAAAAAAACTGATTAACCCTTCGTCCATCCAAGCCCAACGGTGCTCATTGAGTCCGCTATTGAACGGAAAATAGCTGTGTCCGACTTCGTGGGCAGTTAGATAAATGGTTCCATTGCGGGTTTTTGAGTCTCCATCATTCACCATTCCCGGATATTCCATGCCACCACGACCGTTGAAAGCCGTCATTTGTGGAAATGGAAAAGGAATTCCCGGCGTTTCGTTGGAGTAATAATCTATGATTTGATGTGTTATTGCAGCAACTGTTGGGAAATCAGATGAATTGGGTTTGTAAACGGCATTTATTTTTATCCGTTCCTCTCCAACCTTGACTGACGTTGCATCCCACAGGTAACTATTCGTTGCAGCAAACGCAAAATCAACAACAGACTCCATTTTAAATATCCAACTATTTTTTGAATTTGTTTTAAAAATATTCCCGTTTTTCCAGTCAGATTCCGTTATGATATTAAAAACACTATCCGACTGATATGCTTTTTGTAGTTTATTTTGAATCGCTTTAGAATAAATATCTTGGGGGTTTTCTAAGAGTGCCGACGACCAAACTAAGTAGCCCGGAGGCGTGGAAATTCTCACTTCAAAATCAGAAAAATCATTATAAAACTCACAATTTCCATTGTATGAAAACCTATTCCAGCCCACAATATCATCGTAAACGGCAATTCGTGGAAACCAATATGCCACCATAAAGTTCTCATCCTCATAGGTTCCCATTCGTATGGTGCGCTGTTTTGGGATTTTTACCGACCATTCTACAACAATTTCAATGGTTTGTTTTGGTAAAAGCGTATTTTGAAGTTTTACGGTGAGGAGTGTGCCGTATCGGTTTGTTTCTTTTCCTTCTAAATTGATTGGTTTTCCATTGATTTTTAGGTTCTTAATCAATACCCCATCATGTAAGTCAACGGTTCCAATATCCCAATCTCGTGATGTTCCTTTGCGGTAAATATCCTGATAAAGCTGAAAAACCAATTCGCGCAGAGTGTCGGGACTATTGTTGGAATAAACGATGGTTTCATATCCGTCAACCTGTGCCGATTCCGGAATTAGTTGTGCATCAATTTTATAGTTTGCATGATTTTGCCAGTAGTTCTTTCCCGCATTTCCCGAAAAATCTCTTGTTTGTAAACGGTAAGCTTGCTGCATTTCTTTTGGAATAAATAAAGATTCATTCGTCTGGCTTAGCATTGGAAGAAAAAGTGCACTTAGAAAAATTAATAGAATTATTCTCATAACGAATAGTTATTCAATATTTTAAAGAGGTGAAAAAGGTATATGGATTACATCGGAAATCCATGAAAAACTAAAAACCAAATGTACAAGTTTTTTGAATCAATTTTTTTTGGTTCTTATAAATTTGATGCTATTTCAATATGAATAGACATTCCCTTTATCTTATGAAAATGTGAGACTTTCCCAAAATGGACGTCTATGCCACATTGTAAAATGGAAATTTCCTTTGTTCGACTCTATTTTTTGAGATTAAAAATCCAGTAAAACAATGGTTAAAACCGGAGATTTATGAAAATTATCAAGCACAACCGTGTAGAATTTTCTTGAATAAGAAAGAAATAAACGGAAGGCGAAAAGGGGTATTTATTAAATTTGCCGCCGTTACTTTTGAATTTTTATCATTTAAAATACATCAACTATGAATAATGCCATCTTTAGTTTCCCTCATCCGGCAAACGAACCAATCAAATCGTATGCGCCGGGTTCTGCTGAGAGGAATGAATTGAAAGCTAAAATTGAAGAGTTAAAAAACAATCCCATTGAGATTCCATTGATTATTGGAGGCAAAGAAGTTCGCACCGGAAATACCGGAAAAGTGGTTATGCCTACCAATCATGGTCATGTGTTAGCAACATACCATAATGCAGGTCCTGAGGAGGTTCAGATGGCCATTGATGCTGCAATGGAAGCACGGAAAATTTGGAGTGAAATGCCTTGGGTCGAAAGAGCAAGTATTACTCTGAAAGCTGCCGAACTGATAGCTACAAAATATCGTGCTACCTTGAATGCGGCGACTATGCTGGGTCAGGGTAAAAATCCTTTTCAAGCTGAAATTGATTCTGCATGTGAAACTATTGATTTTTTGAGATTTAATGCGCATTACGCATCTCAGATTTATGCGCAACAGCCAAGTAGTTCGCCTGGTGTTATCAACCGTATGGAATACAGAGCCTTGGAAGGTTTTGTGTTTGCATTGAGCCCTTTTAATTTTACTGCAATTGCATCCAACCTCAATATGTCGCCCGTGTTGATGGGTAATGTAACCGTTTGGAAACCTGCTACTACAGCTATTTTGTCGAATTATTATTTGATGAAGATATTTGAAGAAGCCGGACTTCCGGCAGGTGTTATCAATTTCGTTCCCGGAAAAGGTTCTACCATTGGTAAGGTTATTTTCGACAGTCCAAATTTGGGCGGAATTCACTTTACGGGTTCTACAAATACGTTCCAGCAATTTTGGAAAATTATTGGAAATACCATGACTCGTTACAAATCATACCCACGCATCGTTGGCGAAACAGGTGGTAAAGATTTCATTTTTGCTCATAAATCTGCTGATGTTAAGGCTCTTGCAACGGCAATTACACGTGGAGCTTTTGAATACCAAGGTCAAAAATGTTCCGCAGCTTCTCGTGCCTACATTCCTAATTCCATTTGGCCGGCGGTTGAGAAATTCGTAAAAGCTGATGTTGCTGATTTCACTATGGGATGTGTAACTGAGTTCAGCCATTTTATGAATGCCGTAATTGATGAGTCGGCTTTTGATAGCATTGCAAATTATATTGAAATGGCAAAAAGCAGCGACAAGGCTGAGATTGTTGTTGGTGGTGCTTATGACAAGTCTGTAGGATATTTTATTGAGCCGACAGTTATTAAAGTGACTGATCCTCATTTTGTTACAATGGAAGAGGAAATCTTTGGCCCTGTGATAACAGTTTATGTTTATGACGATGAAGCTTACGAAGAGACACTTGAGCTTTGCGATCAAACATCGCCTTATGCGCTCACCGGTGCCATCTTTTCACAAGATCGTTACGAACTTTTGAAAGGTTATAATGCCTTGCGCAATTCAGCCGGAAATTTCTATTTGAATGACAAACCTACCGGAGCTGTTGTAGATCAACAACCTTTTGGAGGTGGTAGAGGTTCAGGAACTAACGACAAAGCCGGAAGTTATTTGAACTTAATCCGTTGGACAAATCCACGAACAGTGAAGGAAACTCTCGTTCCACCGGTGAACTATCGTTATCCGTTTTTAGACAAAGAATAATCCAATTATAAACTAAATTCGGGGATTCAAACCCCCGAATTTTTAATTTTAAGATATGAGAACTATAAATATTGAACAGGTCTTCGCAGACCTTGGAATCGAAAAAATCAATTTAGGTGTTTCTACCGGAGCCGAGTGGTTCGATACCAATGGAGCCATCACTTCAAGTCATTCTCCCATTGATGGATTGGAGCTTGGTCAGGTGAAAAATGCTACTCTTGACGACTACGAAATGGTGATTGCTAAAGCGCAAGAAGCCTTCAAACAATGGCGTTTAATTCCTGCTCCAATGCGCGGTGAAGTAGTTCGTCAAATTGGACTTGCACTTCGCAAATATAAAGATCAGCTTGGAGCTTTGGTTACTTTAGAAATGGGAAAAATCTTCCAAGAAGGAAAAGGTGAAGTTCAGGAAATGATTGATATTTGCGATTTTGCAGTTGGACAAGCACGATTGATTAACGGAGTTTCTTTACAAAGTGAACGTCCTGAGCACCGTTTGTTTGAGCAGTATCAACCTCTCGGTTTGGTAGGAATTGTTACTTCGTACAATTTTCCTGTTGCTGTTTGGGCCTGGAATTCTGCTTTAGCTGCCATTGCCGGTGATGTTGTAATTTGGAAACCCAGCTCAAAAACTCCTTTAACGGCAATTGCCACTCAGCGAATTATCGCCGATGTTCTAAGAGAAAACAATGTTCCTGAGGGCGTATTCAATTTAGTGATAGCTAAATCCTCTGTGATGGGCGATAACTTCTTGGCCGACAGAAGAGTAGCTTTGCTTTCCGTAACCGGTTCCACTGCCGTTGGACAACGTGTTGGCGGTATCGTAGGAAAACGACTTGGTAAAACGATTCTTGAGTTAGGCGGAAATAACGCGGTAATTATGACCGCTAATGCCAATATCCCAATGGCTGTAACAAGCACTGTTTTTGGTACCGTTGGCACAGCCGGACAACGTTGTACGTCAACTCGTAGGATAATCATTCACGAAAGTATTTATGATGAAGTGCGTGATAAAATTGTTGCTGCCTATAAGAAAATCGAAAATAAAATTGGTGATCCGTTAGACGAGAGCTATCTTGTAGGTCCGCTTATCGACCATAATTCTGTAGCCTTATTCCGTAATGCTGTTGAACAAGTGGAAAAAGAAGGGGGTAAGGTATTGTTTGGAGGTCAGGTTTTAACCGGAAAAGGTTATGAGTCAGGAAATTATGTAATGCCTTGCATTGCTGAAGCCGAGAATCATTACCATATCGTTCAGGAAGAAACTTTTGCACCAATTGTTTACCTTATTAAATATAGAGGTGATGTGATGAATGCTATCGCTATCCAGAACGACGTTCCTCAAGGGTTGTCATCAGCAATCTTCACTGACAATGTTCGCGAAGCGGAGCTTTTTGTTTCGGCAGCAGGCAGTGATTGTGGAATTGCAAACGTCAACTTAGGCACTTCCGGTGCGGAGATTGGCGGAGCTTTTGGTGGAGAAAAAGATACCGGTGGTGGACGCGAGTCCGGTTCCGATTCGTGGAAAGTGTATATGCGCCGTCAAACTTCTACCGTTAACTACGGAACCGCCTTGCCATTGGCTCAAGGGATTAAGTTTGATTTGTAGGATTCATTAAATCCATAAAATAAAACCTAACAGACTTTGTAATCTGTTAGGTTTTTTTGTTTTAATTCTTAATTATTTTTCGATGAACTTCTCCAAAATCTCCTTCTAAACTAAAAATATACATCCCTGATTTTAAACTTCGTAGAGAAACTAATTGACTTCCAGCTCCTCTGATTTTGCCTTTTTCCAAAAGATTCCCCGAGATACTGTATATCTTGTATTCGGACGCCTTAGCTGAAGATGGCCATTTCAATTTAAGAATATCTTGAGTTGGCACGGGAAATACTTGAAAATCAATTTCTTCATAAGATTCCTGAATTGCTATTGAAGTTTGGCTGCATGAAAAGGGCATGGAATCCGTCTCATAAACCCATTGAATGGTATCGGCATATTGGCGCAGTTTATCTAAAGTGTTCAAATGATTAGAGTCTGAACATCCGGCAGTTATGTACGCAATATCAAAATTGAGGATTCCTCCGGCTGGCAAATTCAAAGGACCTATAGATGCTATTCCTCTCACATCTGTTGGGGGTAATTGTGGTATCTGCTGCTGACTCCAGCCTGAGCTATCACGAGGGTCGCCCGGGAATGCAAAAGGAAAGGGTTGGGTGCCGTTGATTCCGTTCCCTCCATAAGTTAATGGAAGTGTGTCGTTTAACATTGATTTAAGCTTGTTATAATATTCTTTGTTAGTATGTGGATATGTAAGAAGAGAGGATGGTGAAGTGTTTTGAAAGTACATGAAATGGTCCATTTTATCCGAGAGAAACTTAATTGCTTGAATTGGTGGTTTATTTCCATAACCTGAATTATCTGTGCCGGAACGATTATAGCCATAATACATTTGCAGATTAGTGTCGCAGCCAATGTAATCATCGTAGCTATCACCAATATCCAAATCCGTAAATATCCCCATAAATACTTGATTATAAGAGTTATTGGAGTGATTATAGATTTTATAATCCACAAAGATTGTGTTGTTCAAGGCGGAATCGTTCGTGCAATTGTAAGCATAAGCCATCTGATGGATTTCAATGCCCAAGGGTAATCCCCCTGACGGATACTGCGTACCAGTAAGATCGTTAAAGATTAAATAAATGGCTTGATCTCCTTTGATTTTCGGGTAATCGCCTGAGGATGGATTATAAATTCCGTTTCCATCCACATCTACGAAAGGTGCTAAATAAAAACTCTCCCCTGAAGCCGTATCCCCATGCGCCGGCCAATTGGCAATAGCCGGAATAATTTGATAATTTGGTGCCCAAAAGATTGCTCTATGGAGTTCAATTTCAGCACGACTTATTTTATGCACTTTATTCCAAAATTGCTTTTTTAACACAGTATTAGACTGAATATTTCTTACTGGGCCGGCACAATAATTCGGACCATCACCTATAAAACGCTCCGCAGCTAAGCGCAAATTGTTGTTTTGGTCATAGCCTCCTATCCAAAGCGCTGAAGAAAAGATTGTTGTGTTTCCCGAGCCCGCCGGATATTCGTAGGTGGCTCCACAAAAATTATTATCACAGTTATTGAAATAATTACCCGCCGGATGAAATTTTGCACCAATATTATTGATGTTTAAACTGTCAAATTGTTTTGGATTTGAAAGGTCAATCACAATATACGCATGATCATTTTGATAAATATTGCCATATTCACTAATGGTATAGCTGAATGTTATTGATGATATATGACTTGGTATTGAGATGCTTATATCAATTGTTATAGTTGAATCCGATTCTTGAAAGACCTGACAATATGAAGTCCCAAATGCAGAAATAATGTGGAAATAATCCCCTTCCGGATCATAGTCGTTTAGAAGTGGATTAAAAAGAAGAGTTGTGCCGGGCAACATTTTAAGGCTGTCATTAACTGCAACCGGTTTTTGGTTTTGGGAGAACAGATTGCTGAAAACTAAAATCGTAGTGATAAGAAGTAGTAAATGTTTCATAATCAATATATTTAAGTGGTTGTTAATCTTGATAATAAAAAGAGTTTGTTGTTTAAAAATGGCTGATTGTGTTATTAGCGATAAAAAACAGTCAAATGTATAAGCCATTTATTTTAAATGGTCATGGTCAAAAGTTTGGGGTTTATTTAAGTCAGTATGTGGTGATTAGTAACCGGTGAAAAGCATTTTTTGAGAGCAATTGCATCAAATATTCTAAGATGCGAATGTTTTTTTATTTTTGCTCAAATTACCTTGAGATGAATGAAGAACTTAAATGTGAGGTTGGAGGTGTGATTTGGATAGAGCTTTCTGACGGAACACGCATTGGACATGGAAAAATCCAACTTTTGGAAAAAGCCGGCGAATTAGGGTCGTTGCGCCAAGCTGCAATCGAAATAGGCATTTCATATCGTCAGGCTTGGTACAAAATTAATCAAATGAATACTGCTTCGAACCAACCACTTTTGAGTTTAAAAAGGGGAGGAAAGGAAGGAGGAAAAGCTGAACTGACGGAACTTGGGAAGGCGCTAATCCAACTATTTCAAAAAAAGCAAATTTTATTTAATGAATTCCTTTCTGACCAATCACCGAAAGAACAGATCTAATCTTTCCAAATTTTGGAAAATTTCCTTTTTTTAAGTTCGTTTCTGTTTTTTGATTCCATTTTTTCAAAACATGCACTAATTTTATTATTTAACATTTGCATATTACAATACCGAAATAATCCGGTTTTAATTATTAGTTCTTAGTGCTTTACATATCTTTTACAAAAAAAATTCAATATTTGAAAAGGTCGAAACTGCCATTTTAAATCTGCAAAGTTTCTGAAAGCTTGCAATGACTCTAATGGAGCACATAGTTTTACGCAGTATTTTACTTTTAAAACCAGGAGTCATGAAAAATTTTTATAAAATTCAAATACTAACAGTTTTTGTCTTGCTGTTCAGTGTTTTAAGACTGCAAGCTCAAGACAATCCGCAAAGTTTTACAACTCAGGCGATTAGTGCATCCCAAATTGATTTAAGTTTTCAACTAAATGCCAGTAATGATCCAATAGTGATTGCTTTTAATACTTCGTCCTCATTCGGCACACCATCCGGCAGTTATTCTGTTGGGGATCCGATTTCGGGAGGAGGAACGGTAATTTACAGTGGAACCGGATCGAACTTTTCGCATACGACCTTGTTTGCAAATACGACCTACTACTATAAAGCTTGGTCGTATAATTCAACGTATTCAACCGGTATTGCTGATGATGAAATCACTAAAAAAGCTGAGCCAACGTATCATCCCACAAGTTTTGCCGTAAGTGCGAAAAACTCATCGTCCATCACGCTTGAATGGGTTGATGCCATTGGAATATCGAAGCCGGATGCTTATTTGATTAAAGGTAGTTTGGTTGGTTTTGGAAGTATTTCAAATCCCGTTGATGGAACCGAGGAAAGTGAAAGTGCTTTAGTAAAGATTGCGAATTATGGTGATGAATCAACAACTTTCACCGGTTTGGATGGAAATTCAACCTATTATTTTAAGATTTTTGCTTATACCAATTCAGGTGCTTTTATCAATTATAAAACCATTGGAACCATACCTTCAGCTTCGGAAACAACTGATCCGACGCCGGCGGAGATTGCATTGTCAGGTTCTGTTAACGAGGGAAGTGAGAATGGAGGAGTTATTACGGTTTCCCTAACTAATGATGATTTTTTAGCCCCTTTGACTCCGGCAAACTGGACGATAAACAATTTACCATCTGGCGTTACGATTGATAGTATTTCCCGAAGTAATAGTACTACCGTTGAAATTACACTTCAAGGTAACAGAACCAAAGACTACGACAGTGATATTACAAATCTTGAGGTTACTGTTGCGGGTGCTGAACTAAGTCTTAACTCAACAGCAGCCTCTGCCTCCTCAGGATTTACATTCACAGCAACAAATGATGCCGAATCCTTAACTCTGGATTACGATGGCACAATCACGGAAGGTGGCGAAAATGGTGAGATTATCACTATAAATTTAACGGGTGGGACTTTTTCAAGCTCCATCAATCCTGCAAATTGGGAAGTTTCCAACTTGCCAACCGGAGTTACTCCCTCCAGTTTTGTCAGAAATTCTGCTACACAAGTGCAATTTACATTGAGCGGATCTGCCACTGCTGATTATGATGAAAATATTGATAATATGACCGTTACGTGCTCAGCCGCAGAAGTGGATGACCATAGTGGAAGCAATTTGACCGCCAACACCGGTGTGGTTTTCACAGCTACTAATGATGCTGAAACCCTTTCGATTAGTTATAACTCCGGAAGTTCAATTTCTGAGGGAAGTGAAAATTCAAAAGTGATTATAGCGACTCTTTCCGGAGGAACTTTTCCCGTAACAATCGACAAATCAAATTGGACGTTAAATCCACTTCATCAAGGGGTTACAATCGGTAGCATTTATCGAAATTCATCCACCGAAGTGGAAATTACTTTAAGTGGAAATCGAAGTGTAGATTATGACACGGATATTCTTTCAACGTTGACCATTTTAGCTTCCGAGTTTTCAGACCCTGGTGTTTCTGCCGATTTGTCTTCAACTAATACCGTTGAGTTTGATGCTGATAATGATAATGAAACACTAACCATGAACGATGATGGAACGATAAGCGAAGGTGCTGAAAATGGGGAGATTATCAGTGTAAGTTTGACCGGCGGTACTTTTGCCAATCCTCTTTCTTCTGCAAATTGGTCTTTTGCCAATTTGCCAGATGGCGTTACTATTGGCTCAATTATTAGAGTAAATGCCACAACGGTTGAAATTACGCTAAGTGGAAATCGCACAGTAGATTATGATGCTGATATTACTTCGGCAACATTAACCATAAACCAAGCAGAAATAGATGATTATTCTTCAGGAGATTATGTGATTAATACAGGAATTACATTCACTGCAACCGATGATGCCGAGTCTATTAGCCTATCTTGGGCTTCCATTCCGGGCACAAATGGGACTGAAGCCAGTTTAAATAATGAAATAATTACCTTAACTTTATCCGGTGGTACGTTTGTTTCAAGTCAAATCAATACAACTAATATAACCGCTGAAGGTACAGCAACTTCTGTTGGAGTATCCATTGAATCCGTAACTTATATTTCCACAGCTGTAGTTGAAGTAGCTTTAGCTTGGAATCAAACAGATTTTGATTCTGATAAAATACTTACCTTAAAAGTTGCAGCGGCAGCTTACGATCTTGGAACATCTGAATTATCAGATGACATTACGATTACCGCCACTGTTGAACCTGCAACAATTACATTGACAGATAATACGATTAATGAAGAATCAGAATCATCTGGTGAAATATATATAACACTTACAAACGATAACTTCAAAATAAGTGGTGCCGATGATCCGAATAATCCTGCAAATTGGACGGTCAGCAATCTTCCTAAAGGAGTTTCTAAGGGCGATATCACCGTTACTTCAGCCACAACTGCTACCATTGCGCTTGATGGAAATCGGAGCAATGATTATGACGCCAATATCACTAATGTTACAGTAGAGATTGCAGCGGATGAATTTGTGAGCGAAAATAATTCTGCTAACGCAAGTACCGGTGTTACCTTAATTGCCAACAACGACCCTGAAAGTCTTGCGCTTAG
>JAFGWF010000067.1 GCA_016937295.1 Bacteroidales bacterium | reverse complement strand
TTGGACAGGGAGAGGAAGTTTTTTTATTGGACGAAAGGGGAAATGAGTTCCGGTCGGAAGATTTTAGTGCATTTCTACAGAAAAAAATGAATTCGGGTCTTAAAGTGTTAACCTTGGTTGTCGGTGGCGCTTTTGGATTCAGTAATGAAGTTTATTCCCAGATTCCCAATCGTTTAAGTCTTTCAAAGATGACCTTTTCACATCAAATGGTTCGACTTTTACTTGTCGAACAGCTCTATCGCGCTTTTTCAATTTTAAATAATGAACCCTATCATCACAAGTAAACAGCGATAGCATATTTTAGTTTGCATCAACCATTCTTTGCAATGATTTCCAAGCGTTTACGGTCTAGTATTTCGATGCTTTTTCCTTGAAGACTGATAAGCTTGTTTTCGTTAAACTCGGAGAGAATTCTCACAGCACTTTCCATCGGCATTCCTGCAAAATCGGCTATATCTTTGCGTGTCAAATACTTATAAATATTATAATCAGAGTAGTTGTCAAGGGTTAGTACTGTGTCGGCTAAGCGCCCCTGAAGATTTCTGAAACCATTGACCTTAAGCTTATTAAACAAAATTTTGTAGGATTTACAATACCATTGAGCCAAGTTGAAGGCAAAATCGCCATCAGTGCGAATCAAATTAACAATTTCCGGTCGGCCAATGGAGCAAACTAATGTATCGGTTAGTGCAATTGCAGAAAAGGAATAGGTATCTTCGCCGCAGATAGCCGAAAATCCCAAGAAATCACCAGGTTTTAAGATATTTACAACCAAATTTTTCTTATCAGGCCCTTCAATTAAGACCATAGCCAACCCTTCGATAAGGAGTTTCATACTTGATGAAAATTCTCCTTCTTTGCATAAGGTTTGTCGCCTAAGATACTGAATTTGAGTGTTATTAAGATTATAAGTATTTGTACTTTTCCCAACAAGACTCATAATACAATTCTCCTTAAACCTACAGTCGATACAGCGAAAAGGATACATTTTATCATCCATAATGTCATGTTTAATCGGGCTAAATTACAACGCTTTTCAATGAAACTAAAGCGATAGCGATGCGATTATTAAGGACTTGAGTTGACAAGTAGCAAACCTCTTCGGTAATAATTGATTCCATGGTTAAAAACGCTCGATTTACAAAAGTTTATCATAAATTCTTCCTTTGTAAATTTCGCTTTGTACAAAAAATATGCGCAACCTATTATCCACAAAAAAAGATTTATAATATTGATATTATGCGTTTTAACGTTGAATAAATAAAACAAATTGTCGTAAAACAATAAAAACTTTGTCATTGTGCAAATACGGAATAGACTACTCTTAAACAAAGCTATCGCACAAATCAAGAGAATCAACAACTATGGAATTGAAGGCTAATGTACTTTTAAAGCAGAATTTAAAATACCATAGTGATGAAAAAGTCTATAAAACAAATTTTGCAAGATTTGCAGCAATTCCACGGAGGATTAGGTCAATACTACGAATCTTTAAAGGAAAAAGCCATCAACGAAAGAACAGTGATGATGTTAGAATATCTTAGAAATCAGGAAGATAGGAATTCGAAACATTTAACCGATTATTTACATGAAACGCAGGACAAAATATTGAATAAATGGCTAAACATTATTCCGAGCCTTCCGTCCAGCATTTTTTGCCATTGCTCAAAAAACCAATTCACAACAGCACCTTTGACGGTGGATGACGTTATCGAAATCGCAATGCACTATGATGAATGTTTGATAGACTTTCTAAGCATAATTGTGCAGGAAACAGATTGTTCGGGAGGTGCCGACATTTTCTGCAATTTGCTGAATCTGATACAATCAGAAGAAAAGAAACTTGTAAGAAATTCACAGCTTTTGTTAGATATGTAATTCAAAACACAAGCGGTTATAAACTTTAAAAACTATTCGAAATGATTAAAACAGATGTATTAATTATTGGTAGCAGCGCTGCAGGATTAGTAGCGGCTACAACCGGAAAAAGGGTTTATCCGGACAAAGACTTCACGGTTGTCACCATGGCACCTAAAACGTTGATTCCATGTGGAATTCCGTATATTTTTGGATCGGTAGGGTCAACCGAAAACAATATATTACCGGCCGAAAAAGCCTTTAGCGCAGGAAATATAAACGTGATTTATAACAAAGTCGAAAAGATTGATTGCGACAATAAATCCGTGGAGTTAAGTGATGGAGAAACCATTGAATTCGACAAATTAGTTATGGGGACCGGTTCTCTGCCACAAGTTCCCAACTGGTTGGTTGGCAAAGATTTAAAGAATGTTTTCACGGTTCCAAAGCATAAAGATTATTTGGATACCATGCAGCACCATCTTAAAGATTTGAAGAAGATAGTAACCATTGGAGGAGGTTTTATTGGTGTCGAAATCTCGGACGAATTGAATAAAGCAGGAAAAGAGGTTACTCTGATTGAGAAGTTACCTCATATTTTGGGCTTAGCATTCGATTGCGACATTTCTGTTAAAGCGGAAACCATTCTAAAAGAAAGAGGAGTTCATGTAATTACTAATCAAAGTGTTAAAGCCATACATGGCAAAGAAAGCGTAGAATCGGTCATTCTGAGTGACGGACAGATTTTGGATGCTGATGCCGTAATTCTTTGTTTAGGATATGCACCGAATACTGAGTTGGCAAAAAAATCGTGTATTAGTCTTACGGAAGATGGATTCATTAAAGTAGATGAATACATGCGAACAGTCGATCCCAACATTTTTGCAGTGGGTGATTGCGCCGAAAAAAGAGACTTTGTCACGAGGAAGCAATCGAAAATTATGTTGGCCTCAACAGCATGTGCCGAAGCACGAATTGCAGGAATGAACTTGTTCAAACTCAGTGCTATAAAAACATTCAGCGGAACCATTTCGATATTTTCAACAGCCATTGGAAATAGCGGTTTTGGGGTTGCCGGATTAACCGAAACCATAGCTCGCGCCGAAGGATTTGATATTGTAACCGGAGTTTTTGAAGGAATCGACCGTCATCCCGGAACCCTCAAAGACACTCATAAACAATTTATTAAGCTTATCGTTGGAAAAGAATCCGGCGTAATCTTAGGAGGTGAAGTATTTGGTGGTTTATCCGTTGGCGAACT
>JAFGWF010000066.1 GCA_016937295.1 Bacteroidales bacterium | reverse complement strand
TACAATATGGGAGAAAGTGACCAGGATGTTCCATATACCCAAATGAACGCCACCAGAACGGTTTCTGTTCAAGCCTTCTATATGGACGAAACAGAAATTACCAATAATGAGTATCGTCAGTTTGTCAACTGGGTAAGAGACTCCATTGCTCATACCTTGCTAGGTCAAGCCCAAAATCCTGAAGAATTAGGAGAGCATTTTATCTCTGATAGGGATGGAAACGTAATAGATTTTGGCGATCAAATGCCATATAATCTCATTAATTGGCGAGAAGAAATTCGTTGGGACGAAGAACCTACCATGTTAGTTTTAGAAGATCCAAATTATGGTATTTTCTTGCCGGAACATGAGCGTTACTACCGTGTTAAACAAATTGACACCAGAAAACTGAACTTTGAGTATTACTGGATTAATTTCAGGGATGCAGCTAAAAGAAGCAATCGTCCTCAAGGTCAGATTGACCGCTCCCAATTTATCGAAAAACGAATTGATAATATTTTCCCTGACACTTTAGCATGGGTGCACGATTTCTCCTACTCGTTCAATGAACCAATGACCCAGAATTATTTCTGGCATCCCGCTTATGACCACTACCCTGTAGTTGGTGTAAGTTGGTTACAAGCTACAGCTTTCTCTATATGGCGTACAGGTTTAAAAAGAAGTTATCATCAATCTGTAATGGCCACATTCTGGAACGATTTCCGTTTGCCGAATGAAGCTGAGTGGGAATGGGCAGCTCGTGGTGGTCTCGATTTAAACCCTTTTCCTTGGGGTGGCCCTTATACAAGAAACTCCAACGGCTGTTTCCTTGCCAACTTCAAACCATTACGCGGAAATTATGTTGATGACGGTGGATTCCATACTCTTATCGTAGCGCACTTTGCACCAAATGATTATGGCCTTTACGATATGGCTGGAAACGTTTCTGAATGGTGTGATGATTCTTTTGATCCTTCAACCTATCGCTTTGCACACGATATGAATACTCATTTTTCTCGTGATGCAAATGATAATCTTTCAACTTCAAACAAAAGGAGAGTTATTCGTGGAGGCTCTTGGAAAGACATTGGTTTTTATATGCGCACAAGCACTAGAAGTTATGAATATCAAGATACAGCCAAGAGTTATATAGGCTTCAGAAATGTTCAAACTTATTTGGGAAGAGCAAAAGGAGACGGACCTAGTTCATCTGCTGTATATCGTTAAAATTTAATGAATAAGAACACCTTTAAATAAATCTATAGAATTAATTTTAGTATTAACCACAAACAATTAAATTATCATGGGTATAAGTAGTTTAGTAAGAAGTAAGGGATTTAAAAACTTTATGGCAAAATTATACGGTTGGGGAGCAGCCGTAATTATGATTGGAGCATTATTCAAAATTGAACACCTTCCAGGTGCCACAGTAATGCTTATTGTTGGACTTTTAACTGAAGCATTGATTTTCTTCTTCTCTGCTTTTGAACCGCCTCACGTTGAGCCAGACTGGAGTTTAGTATATCCGGAATTAGCAGGGATGTACGAGGGTTACAGCGAAGATAGTCTAAAACAATTTGGATTAGATGATGAACAGAAATCTGTATCAGGTGAATTAGATAAAATGCTTGAAGACGCCAAGATTGGGCCTGAACTTATCGAAAGTTTAGGTGTCGGTTTACGAAATCTAAGTGACAATGCAGGAAAATTAACGGATATTTCAGAAGCATCAGTCGCTACGAAAGAATACACCCAAAACATTAGATCAGCCGCAGATAATATTAACACCTTATCTGACGCTTATGTTAAAACCTCGGATGTTTTAACAAGTTCTACTGAGAAAATTGCTATGTCTGCAGAGAAAATTGATTTTTCAGGGATTGATGGACAAGCATTTAATAATGAATTGACTAAAGTTTCAAATAATTTAGCTGCATTAAATACTGTTTATGAATTGCAATTGCAATCATCAACTATGCAATCGGAAACAATTGAGAAAGTTGGTCAATCAATGAATTTATTCCTTGAGAATCTATCACAATCTATTGATAATACAGCCAAATACAAGCAACAAGCAGATGAGCTTGCCAAGAATGTTGCTATGTTGAATGAGGTATATGGTAAGATGTTAAATGCCATGACTGTTCAACGTAGTTAGTAATTCAACATAGTATTAACTTAAAATAATTTTTACCAATGGCTGGATTTAAAGAAACACCGAGGCAAAAAATGATCGGCATGATGTACTTGTTCTACACCGCTTTGTTGGCGTTGAACGTATCTGTCGAGATTTTGAATGCCTTTATAATTGTGAACGACGGAATGGAACGCACAGTTTCAAACTTCGGAGATAAAAACGCCTTAATTTATAATGACTTCGATAAGCAAATGGCTCTAAATGCGGCTAAGACTAAACCATTTCATGACAAGGCAATTGAAGTTAAAACCATAACCGACAAACTTGTTGCTCACCTTGAAAACGTTAAAGATCAATTGGTTGGCTACGTTGAATTTGGTGATAAAGACATCAAAAATGTTACCTATAAAGGCAAAGATGATGATGGAAACACCAAAGAGTTTACGGTTGAACGCCCTTCAGAAGTTCCTCTTGAATTTATTAGAAAGCAAGATGATTATAACAAAGCGAACATCATCATGGGAGGAGTTGGTAGTGAAAAATTCACTAACGGAGAGGCAACAAAACTTAAGAATGAATTCGCACAGTACAAAAAAGATATTTTTAGAATCTTAATTGAAGCTAAAATAGATACTGTTGGACTCAATTTAGGTTTAGAAACTGAAGATAAGTATAACCAACATGCAGGCCAAAAGCAGAATTGGGAAACGAATACTTTCTACAGAACTATCCTAGCTGCTGATTTGGTTCTTCTGAATAAGTACATTACTGAAGTTAGGAATATTGAATTTGAGGCTTTGAAAAAAATCATGAGTAAGATTTCCGCAGATGATTTCAAATT
>JAFGWF010000004.1 GCA_016937295.1 Bacteroidales bacterium | reverse complement strand
GCTTCACCATCCAAAGGCGCTTGACCATCTCTACGTGATACCTTAATACTGTATAACTCTACAACTCCAACAGCATCTTTAGAGGTTTTTGCTTTCCACATAAAACGTAAATCGCGTGGAAATAATGACTTAACCTGAGGTAAAGCCAACATAGCATTCACTCGAGCAGTATCGCGAACAGCAGATAAACCTACAACCGCTCCATAACCGGGTCGCCAACTGCTGCCGTCTTTGTAAAAATTTGGACTTAAATAGCGAAACAAACGTGGTGTGGAATTATCGTCTTCTAAGGAATCTGTCGATGCAGTTTGCGTGTTCGACGTATCAGAAGCTGCAGCTAATAGTGAATTTTCGGCTGATGCTGTGTCACTTTCGTTGAGTGTATCAGAGGAAGTTTCCGATAGAAGTGCCGGAGCTTCTTCTCCTGATGATAATGAGAGAGTGTCCTCATTTTCAGCAGCAGATTCTTGCGGCGCTTGCAAGCTCTTGTAATAGTTATAGGTGATTTGGTCGGCACGACTTAAATTTGAATACACCACCTCTTCATTAAAGCTATATGTTTCCCAAAACTCTAAACGAGCTGTGGATTGCAAAATTTTTCTAACACGTTTTGGATCTTTCACACCGGGAAGTTCGACTAAAATTCTACCGGCAGTTTGCAGTCTCTGAATACGTGGTTGAGCAACTCCGAATTGGTCGATACGCTTACTTAATACATCATAAGTGTTGCCAATTGCTGCTTCTGCCTGTGCATGAAGCACTTTTAAAACATCTTCATCGCTGGCATCAGGTTTAATTTGATCTTTTAACTCTTGGGTGCGGAAATAGGTTCGAAGCAACGCAGTGGGGTTTTCCCTTTTAAAAACTTCGTAAAAAATTGTTATGAAATCACTTTGGGAATTCTTTTGTTCTTCGATAGCATCTGCAACAGCTTTCTGAAATTCAGGCAGGTTGCGATTGGAACCGGCCATTGCATTTACAACGTCTTGTACTTGAACTTCAAGGGTTACGTTCATACCTCCTTTGAGGTCCAAGCCGAGATTTAATTCTCTTTCCTTACAATCGCTGTACGTAAAATCAATGATTCCAAGATTGTAAATTACCTCATTCGACATGGAATCCAAATAATAGGACTCGGCGGCATTTTTCAGTGAATCAAGATAATAAGTCTCTGCACGTCCGTACTTTGAAGCAAGTGCTTTTGCCTGATTCTCAAATCTTACGTCCGAAGCGTATTCTCTTGCTTTCTTTTGTGTTCGTTGCGTGAAATACGAAAATGACAGTTGATAAATGGTTACCAGGGCAAATAATATTGCTAATAGTCTGATGGCACCTTTGTTTTGCATAGGTCTAAATGTTTTATAAATGTATTTTCTTAAAAAATAAAGGCCGCAAAGATAGCTAAACATTTCTTTTTACACAAAACTATTTTAAATGCCGTCATTATTCGATATTTGATTGAAAGCGTGATTGTTATGGGTTTTTCATCCAGCCTTGAAATTTCGTTTTACTCCTTTATCCTTCTTTAGGTCTTTTTAAATGTTCTCGATTTTAGTGTCATATTTTTCAGAGAATTTGTGATTACTATTTTAATAATATTTACAAATTCAATTATTAGCAGATAAATTTTAGAGACAAATTTAAATAACTATACTGCTATTTTTACTCGTTAAGGTATGTTTTATCATTAATTTTGTCGTTCAATTTCCAATTCGTTTTAATTATGCAAATCAAGCTAAACAGATTTCTATGGATTCTCTTTGTTTTTGTGGCTCATCAACTATTTTCCCAAACATACTATGACTTTGGTTTTCAACGTTCTCAGTCCATTTCTGTACTCGACAGTTTGGGTATAAACCTTCCAAATCCGTGGGTCGGTGGCTTTAATTCGGTTCACTTTAACAGCGTTGATCTTGATTTGGACGGCAAAGAAGATTTAGTGGTTTTCGATGTGCATGGCGATAAGTTATACCCTTTTCTAAACATGGGCACAGCAAATCAAACGGCTTATAACTATCATCCTGAATACATTCATCATTTTCCGGAAATTAAAAGTTGGATGCAATGTGTTGATTACGATAATGATGGCCGGAAAGATTTGTTTACTTATGTGCAAGGCGGAATGTCGGTTTATCGCAACATAAGCACCTCTGCATCAGGCTTGTATTTTCAGTTAGTTGATCCTCTTCTGAGTTATGACAATAACATAAATATCCTAACTACTTCAGTGGATTATCCGGCCATTGCCGACATTGATTTTGATGGTGATTTGGACATACTTTCCTTTTACGTTTTAGGAATGTATGTAGTCATGTATCGAAATCTAAGCATGGAAACTTATGGAAATGCCGACCATTTGGTTTTTACCGAAGGTGACCGTTGTTGGGGGCATATTGCTGAAAGTGAAGAAATTAACTCAATTTATTTAGATACACTCTGTAATAATAAAGGCTCAATTGTTAAGGCTAAAAATGGTCCGAAACATACCGGCTCCACTATTTTACCTATCAACCTCAACGGGGATACCTTGATGGATATTCTTTTAGGTGATGTGGACTTTTTTACCCTAAACGCATTGACGAATGGCGGCTCAAGGCTTAAGGCGCATATCATTTCGCAGGATACGGTTTTTCCTTCGTATGACACTACTATTAATTTGGTTTCCTTCCCATTAGCTTCTTACATCGACATCGATAACGACAATACCAAGGAACTTTTGGTTTCTCCTTTCGAAGCAGCATATTATAAACCGGAAGCTTTGAATTCGGTTTGGATGTACGAAAATTCCGGTTCTAACGACCACCCCGTTTTTAATTTTCAAACGAAGAACTTTCTTCAAAATCAAATGATTGAAGTGGGCGATAACGCTACACCGGAAGTTGTGGATGTGGATGGTGATGGATTGATGGACTTGGTTGTTTCAAGTTATGGGATTGTCGATTCTACGTATTTCGATATGGCAAACTTCATCCTCTGGACTCATAAATCGTCAAAGATGGTTTGGTACAAAAATATTGGAACTACCACCCAGCCTCAATTTCGTTATATGGATGGCGATATTTTCGATTTGTTTTCTTTTGAATTAACAGCCATAAAACCCACGTTTGGTGATTTAGACAATGATGGCGACAAAGACATGATTATAGGAAATTCGGATGGAAAACTTTGGTTTTTTGAGAATATAGCAGGTTTTGGAAATATGATGACTTTCGCTCCACCAGTAACTGATTATCAGAGTGTTGATGTTGGTGAATTTTCCACGCCAGAACTTTTCGACATAGATTCTGACGGCCTTCTGGATTTGGTTATCGGGCAAAAACAGGGTAAACTCCATTATTACCGCAACACCGGTTCGATAACCTCTCCAACATTTACTTTCGTAACCAACAATATGGGCAACGTAAATGTGAATACTTTCTGGCATTATTGGTATGGTTACAGTGTCCCTGAGGTTTTTCGAGACGATAAGGATAGCTTGGTGATGTTAGTTGGCTCGGCTTCCGGTCACCTTTTTTATTACCGAAACATCGCTGGAAATGAAACAGGTATCTTTAGCATCGATTCCAACCTTTTTTATACGGATTCCTACGACAGCCTTTATTCCGTGGCCTTTTTTATGAATGAGGGAAATATACCGGAATATCTGAATGTGGGAATGCGCTCGGCGGCTGCGGTTTACGATTGGGATAATGATGGTCGTAAAGATTTGATGGTTGGAAATTTTTCAGGAGGACTTAATTCTTTCAAAGGAATTGCGCCACCGGCAGTCGGATTGAAACCGAATAAGCAAGATGCTTTATCTATCGGAGTTTATCCTAATCCGGCCTCAGATTTTGTCATGGTGGATTTCTCTCAAAGTATCTTCCCCGTGCTTGAATTGCAACTAATCGACCTAAACGGAAAACTCATTCACTCTGAGACGGTTGCCGGAAAACGATTCTTCACTTTATCGCTTTCCGGTGTTTCATCCGGACTTTATATTTTGAAGGTAAACGACTTAGAGGGGCGAAATTATTTCCAATCTAAATTATCGGTTATTTCGCGTTAAGCCGTGTTGAAAATCCTGCCATAAACCAAATTCCAGGGGCAGGGATATTGCTGATGTCGAAATATCGACTATTAGTTAAGTTGTTGATCAATAAATAGATATTCCATTCTTTTATCCGGTAGCTTAGTTTTAAATCTGCCTCAAAATGTTCCCCAAAAAGGTTTGGTGTTTCGGTTTTAGTTTGGGAGTTGTAAAGATAAAAAATGCCGTTGCGATTAATATATCTAACATTCCAACTTAAAAGAAGATTTTGAGTAATATTGTGTTGCGCATTTAATCCAATCTTTTGCCTGATAAAATCATCGCTATACAAAAGTTGAAGATTTTCGGCAGTTTTTTCGGAATATTGCCATAGAAAATCCAAGGAAATTTCGTTAATAAGTTTGTTCTTAGAAAACTGATAACGCGATATAAATTCCATTCCGATAGTGGAAGTTTTTCCCATGTTTTGAGGTTGCCATTTGACTGTATCCGAAGGCCTTACCCAATCTATCGTATTTATCCCTTGAATATAAAACAAGGTGGCCGTGCTATTAAATTTCTTGTGTTTAAACTTAATTCCTGTTTCTGCTTGATAACTTTTTTCGGGAGTCAATTCCAGATTACCAAGATTTGTTGGGCCTTGATAGTAAAGGTCGGTGAAGGTCGGCAATCGGCTCGACATATTAAAACTGGAATAGATAGCAAGTTGAGAGGAAAAGTCATATCGCAGATCGATTCCCGGTAGAAGGAAAGCCTTTTGGTTGGCATAGTAGGGTTTGCTTAGCAATATTCCTCCGGCAATTCGCCAGTTGCTCCACTCAAAAACATGCTCTAAATACAGATTGGAAATGGTTCTTTTGTCTGATTTGGTATAAAATCCGTCCGAAATAATTCTGGATTTGATGGTATCTCCGAATGACTTTCCCAAAACATTGGATTGGATTGCTGAGTAGGATGTCGAAATTCCAAAGCTTGTCTTTCCGGCCTCCGAAAAATAATTAAAATCTGCTCT
>JAFGWF010000065.1 GCA_016937295.1 Bacteroidales bacterium | reverse complement strand
TGGCTTCGATGAAGGAATCGGGTTTTACGTTGTGCATGGGTGATTTGAATTGAACCATGTCTGAGCCATCGTCAAAGAATACTTTCAGCCGCGAATTTCCCTTGTTGTTCTTTACAGACTCCACAAATTCTTTTCCCAACTGTTCGGTTAAATCTTCCAAATTCAATCGCACTTTTATTTCTTTGGTGTATTTATCAACAACCTCAGCCAGCAGCACGATATTTTCCACTCGCAACTCCACCTCCCCTTGGCTTCGTTTGGAATCAACAATGGCGCCTTCGATGAAAAGAAATGTTTCTTCTTGAATTACATGTTTGAATTTCAGGAAGTTTTCGGTAAAGAGGAAGAAGTCGATGGTAGCATCGGTATCTTCAACCGTAACAATGGCATAATGCGTATTTTGACGGGTTTCTCGAATTTGCGACTTGGTCACAATACCCGAAAAAGCTACTACACGCTTTTGTTTGCTCGACATAAAAGCCAATACATCTTGGATGGTATTTTTAGAGAAATACTTAATAGCATCCTGAAATTCATCCAAAGGATGGCCGGAAATATAAAAGCCCATCAAGTCTTTTTCTATTTTCAACTGCTTATATTTCGACCAGGGTTCGCACTGAGGAAAAGCCGGATTTTCGATTACCATCTCTTCGGTATCCCCAAAAAGACTTATCTGACTGGAATTCTGACTTTCTTGATAGCGGGAGCCGAATTTCAGGATTTTCTCCAAGAAAGTCGTTCCATTCTCTTCGTCCATAAAGAAATACTGAGAGCGGTTTTCCTCGCCTAACTCATCGAAACAGCCAACCATCACTAAGGATTCCAATGTTTTTTTGTTCACCGTACGCAAGTTGACCCGCTGGACAAAATCAAACACATCTTTAAATGGACCCTTTGCATTTCGTTCGTCAATGATATTGATGAGAGCCGCTTCGCCAACACCTTTAATGCCCGACAAACCATATCGGATTTCGCCATTTCGGTTAACGGTAAAACCACTGTAACTTTCGTTGATATGAGGCCCTAAAACTTTTATTTTCATCCGGTTACATTCGTTCAGATAAAAATTAAGCTTATTGATATCCTTAAAGTTATGACTTAAAACCGAGGCCATAAACTCGGCAGGATAATGTGCCTTTAGATAGGCTGTTTGGTACGAAACATACGTGTAGCAGGTAGCGTGAGATTTGTTGAAAGCATAGTTGGCAAAAGCTTCCCAATCTTGCCAAATTTTATTAACAATTGCCTCAGGATGTCCATTTGCCTTGCAGCCGGAAAAAAACAATTCCTTCAACTCATCCATCATCACTTTAATTTTTTTACCCATTGCCTTTCGCAAGGAATCGGATTGCCCTGCTGTGAAACCGGCTAATTTACGGCTTAGCAACATCACCTGTTCCTGATAAACCGTAATTCCATAAGTTTCAGCTAAATACTCTTCCATTTCGGGAAGATCGTATTTAATTGGTTCTCGTCCATGCTTTCGAGCAATAAACGATTCGATATAGTCCATTGGCCCCGGACGATAGAGGGCATTCATGGCAATAAGGTCGTCTAATCTGCTGGGCTTCAAATTTTTTAGGTGCATTCGCATTCCTTCCGACTCAAATTGAAATAAACCCAGAGTTTCGCCACGGGAATAAAGTTCGTAAGTCTCTTTGTCGTCAAGGGGCAAATTTTCAATGTCGATAACTTTATTTTTCGACAACTTTATATTATGAATAGCATCCTTAATGATGGTCAAAGTTTTCAATCCAAGGAAATCCATCTTAAGCAAACCGATACTCTCCACATGACTACCATCGTATTGGGTGGCAAATTCCAAAGAAGCATCCTTTACGGTACAAAGTGGGATATATTTATCTAAATCGTCTTTGCCAATAATTATCCCGCAGGCGTGGGTACCGGTACTGCGAATCGAACCTTCAAGCTTTAGGGCGTAATCGAGAACAGCTTTAGTTTCTTCATTCCCATTCTGCAAAGCGTCGTTGAGCTCTTTCACCTCTTTGAAAGCGTCCTGCAATGCAACACCCGGTTTTTCAGGAACCAACTTGGCCAAGCGGTCGGCGTCTGACAAGCTCATTTTCTGCACGCGCGCCACATCCCGAATCGAAGATTTAGCAGCCATACTGCCAAAAGTTGCGATATGAGCCACACGCCGACTTCCGTATTTTTCTTTAACCCAATTCAAAATTTTCTCACGTCCATCATCATCGAAGTCGATGTCGATATCAGGCATGGAAACTCGGTCGGGATTCAGAAAACGCTCAAAAAGAAGATTGTATTTCAATGGGTCGATGTCGGTGATTCTCAAGCAATAAGCCACAGCCGAACCGGCAGCAGAGCCACGACCCGGCCCCACAATAACGCCCATTTCGCGAGCAGCTTTCAGGAAATCCCAAACGATAAGAAAATATCCCGGAAAACCCATGTTTTTAATAACCGACAATTCAAAATCCAATCGCTCTTCGATAGCCGGTGAGATTTCAGCCCAACGCATTTTGGCTCCTTCGATGGTGATATGCCTTAAGTAGTCATCTTCATTTTCAAACCCTTCCGGTATATTAAAGTCGGGCATGATTGGTTTATGATTCAACTCATACGCTTCAATTTTGTTGTTTACTAACATTGTATTAGCCAACACTTCCGGCATGTCGGCAAAGAGCTCACGCATTTCAGCTTTTGTTTTAAACCATTCTTGACCGGTGTATTTCATTCGATTAGGATCGTCTAAATCCTTTCCGGTGTTCAAGCAAACCAAGCGGTCGTGTGCAAGATAGTCTTCGCTATTCAGAAAGTGAACGTCATTCGTAGCGACAACAGTCACTTGATGTTTTTTGGCCAAACGAAGCAATTCCGCATTGACAAAAAGTTGGTCGCGATAAACATTCTGGTTCATCTCAGGGTCGGAAGCGGGATGGCGCTGAATTTCTAAATAAAAATCTTCCCCAAATATGTCGAGATATTCCATGAGAGCCTTCTCCCCTTCTTCTACGCCCATTTCCATGATTTTTGAGGGAATTTCGCCGCCAAGACAAGCAGACAAAGCAATCAATCCTTCGCTATATTTCCTTAAAACTTCCTTATCTATTCTTGGTTTGTAATAAAAGCCCTCTTCATAACCGATGGTAGCTAGTTTCATCAAATTCTGATAGCCGGTATAATTTTTTGCTAAAAGAATCAAATGATAACGTTTCTGGTCTTGCCTATCGCGCTTATCCATAGTGCGATAAGCCATATATGCCTCCATTCCTATGATTGGCTTCAAACCTTCAGAAGTAAGGATTTTGTGAAACTCCTTGACCCCAAACATGGTTCCATGATCGGTGATAGCAATGGAAGTCATACCCTCAGCCTTAGCTTTTTTAGCTAAATCTTTTATTTTAGTTAAACCATCCAAAATGGAATATTGGGTGTGCAGATGCAAATGGACAAAGTCCGTGTTGGAGGAATCGGCTAAAGAAATCATTTCTGATTGCTCCTCAGAATCAGGCAAATCAGCCTCTTTCTCTTTATTGGAGGCAATAGTTAACCCAACAGCTTGTATGGTTTGGGTGTTTATTCTAAAGAAGTCCTTATAATCTTGTTCGCTGATTTTCAAGTCGTTGATACCAAATATTCCGATTCGAATCAATTCTAAAAAACAGCGGGCAGTGGCTTCCACATCGGCAGCGGCATTATGAGCTTCGTCAAAATCTTCAGTAAAAAGCTTAAAGTGCAGTTCATTTAGTTTAGGATATTTTAATTTTCCACCTTTACCTCCCGGAAGCGCACAGAAATCCACGGTTGACTTCATGGTGTCTAACTTTGGCTTCGACAACAAAGTTAGAGGAGAATGTGTCCGATGCAGTTCGGCACCAACGATGCTTATGTCAAAATCGACATTGTGACCTATAACTATGGAAGCTTTTTCGACAGCATCATTAAACCGCTCTAAAACATCAGTCAAAGGATAACCATCGGCAAGTGCTTTTTCGGTAGTGATGCCATGAATTTTTACCGTTGCATAAGGAATTTCGAAACCATCGGGTTTAATGATAAAATTATGCGCTTCTACAAAGGTTCCATCAGCTTGATGAAGTTGCCAGGCAATTTGCACCATGCGAGGCCAGTTTTCGGAATCGGTAAGAGGAGCTTGGTAATTTCCGGGGGTTCCGGTGGTTTCTGTGTCAAAAATTAAGTACATATCAGGAATTTAGCTTTAACAAAATCAAGCCTTAAAAATAGGTTTTTTATAACGAAACCAAAGTCTTTCTTCACTTTTTTGTTCACAATTAAAACATACTGATTATCAAACTGAATTATAAAAGCAGAGATTTAGCCAATGCAGCTTTGGCAGAATATTTGTAAATTTGACGCCTTGTGATTTTTCGGATGCATCACCCATCTCCTCAAAAATCCGTAAATGTTCATCTCCAAATCAAATTTAAATTATTAATAATGAGAACTTTAATTGTTATTGCAGCAGTATTTATTACAATCAGCTCGCTGTGGGCTGACGAACAAAACATCAAATCACGAATTGAATCCGTTACCGTTTTTCAAAACGGAGCACAAATCAACCGCGAAGGGTCTGCCTATCTGAAAACGGGCCGCACGGAATTAGTTTTTAGTGGTTTAGCTATGGCCATCAACGCCCAATCGATTCAAGTTTCGGGCAAAGGGACTTTTACGATTTTAGGCATTTTTCATCGAATGAATTATTTGGAAAAAATCGAGGCAAGTAAAAGAATCACACAAATGCAGGATTCAATTAAGATGCTCGACAAAAAGATTAACTATTTAACCAAAGATTCCAAAGTAATCAACGAAGAAATTTCGCTTATAAAGTCAAACGTATCGATGACAGGAAGCCAAACCGGCGTTAAAGCTGCCGATTTGGAAGCTATGTCGAATTTTTTCAGGAAAAGACTTCAAGAGCTTTTTACCAATGCTTTGGATATCGACTACAAGCTTAAAGATTATCGGGAGTTGAAATCCAAACTACAGGCACAACTGAACGTCTTGAATGGACAGCGTCAAGAAGCTACGAGCGAAATTGTGGTGGAAGTGATTGCTGACAAAGCCGGCGAAGCACAGATTTCGTTGAGTTATATCACTCCCAACGCCAACTGGATTCCGGAGTACGACATAAAAGCCACTGAAATAAACAAGCCCATTGAGCTACACTCTCGCGCTATGATTTATCAAAATACCGGTGTGGATTGGTCGAACGTGAAGCTGACTTTAAGCACAGGAAATCCCAACCAAAGTGGCGTAATTCCAACTCTTTATACATGGTATCTCAATTTTTACCGGATGCAACAAACAAGCGGCAGGCTTCAAGAAGTTGCAAGTTTTGACCAAAGTGTATATCAAGGTGCGGCAAGACCCGAAGCTGTAATGGCCGATGAAGTTAGAGTGTTAGCAAAAGAAGGGGCAGCAGCTTCAAATACAAGCAATTATACCCAAATGGTAACGATGGCCACCCAAGTGAAATATGAAATTTCGATACCTTATAATATACCAAGTTCACCAAAGCGTACCCAAGTAAAAATTCAAAAGCACCAATTGAACGCCAATTATCGCCACTATTGTGTTCCAAAATTGGATCAAGATGTATTTTTACAAGCACGAATCACCGGATGGGACGAGTTGAGTTTAGTTCCGGGAGAGGTAAACATTTTCTTTGAAGGTACTTATGTTTCCAAAGCCTATCTGAATCCATTGAATTTCTCAGATACTTTAGACATTTCTCTTGGACGCGACAAAAGCATCATCGTAAAGCGTGAAACAGTGAAAGATAAAAGTGGAAATAATATCGTAGGAGGCACTCGTAAAGCGAAAAAATCCTATAAGATTACCATTAGAAACACAAAATCGACTGGGATTTTATTGGTGATTGAAGACCATATTCCGATTAGTAGAAACAAAGAAATTGAAGTGGAGCTTCAAGAAAAAGGCGGGGCAAAATATCAACCCGAACGCGGAACCTTAACATGGGAATTGAAGGTTTCTCCCAGAGAGAATGTTGAAAAAGAATATTCGTTTCAGGTAAAATACCCCAAAGACTATCAAATAACCAACTTAAACTAAACTCTTATCGCATTTTTTTAACAACATGTGAACAAAAGGAGCAGGTTTTTTTATGAAACCTGCTCTTTTTTTGACGATTCTATGGAGGGTTTTATGTGTGATTTGGTGGAGAAAATAGAAAATATTATTGGTTCAAATCAATAATAAAACAATCAGCCATCGAAAAACTTTTTAGAAAAAGGATTCTATATTATTGTTTTTCAATTGATTATCTAAATATTAAAAAGTATTTCTATTTTGTTGAAATAAAGATTTTTTTTCCTAAATTCCATTTAACATTTTTTTTAATTTGGAAAATAATTTTTTGCATCTTTGCATCTCGTAAATTAATAACCTTAAAATTACCCTGTAATGAAAAATCTTTTTAAACTTTTCGTGATGTTATTCGCAGTTGTAGCTTTCGCAGCTTGTAACAATACTACTGAGACTCCTGCTGAAGAGCCTGCTGCTACTGAAACTCCTGCTGAAGCTCCTGCTGAAGAAGCTGCTCCTGCTGAAGCTCCTGCTGAAGAAGCCGCTCCTGCTGAAGAAGCTGCTCCTGCTGAGGAAGCTGCTGCTACTGAAGCTGCTGAAGCTGCTCCTGCTCAATAAGCTGGATTATTGCTTAAACATGAAAGTCCTGATCCTAACAGATCAGGATTTTTTTTATTTTATCCTCAAATCAAGTTCGAGCTCATCCCAACTCCAACAAACGGAATCACAAACATCGTTACTCCATTTTTCCATCTTTCCCCCATCCACAACATAAATGGTTTTTCCATCCACAATATATTTTGCCTTAACGGAATAGGTTCCGAAATAAAGGTCATATTCCACCTGCGATTCCGCTTTTGCCGTATCGACAAAAAGTACTTTGTTATCTTCAACAGTTCCTTCATAGATGATAAATGGCACACTCCACACTTTATCATTAATAGTAAAACGAAAAGTAGCTTTTCCTACTTCCGGCTCAGAAGTTTCACAATCGTAATAATCGTAATCGTCGCAAGATTCCGGGTGATCAAAAGTTTTTTTGCAAGAAGTTGCCATCAGGACTATAGCCAGAAAAAATATTATGTGTTTCATAACCATTCAGCTTTAAAAGATTTCGGTTCGGATAATAAATTACCTTTGATACCAACACCAAACATAAACCAATTAGAAGAGGTGCGATCAATTTTCCAGTCGGCATATTGATAACCAAACTTGAAGTAGAAATATTCGAAGGAATATCGGATAAGTACAGCCGGTGCAACAAAAAAAGTTTGCTCAAATTTCCGATTCGATCCGCGATAGTTACCAAAGTGATATTGCAATTCGATGGCCGGGCTAATACTTAAATTCGCATTTTTTGGAAGTAAGAAAAACTCCCGATCTACTCTAAAATTGATAAAATTTCGCCTTTCGTAGTATTGATAACTAACCAAATCCGACTCATCAACTAAGATAGGTTTTCGCCTAAACCGAGTTCCAAAACCTATGGACATATTTACCTGATAACGAACGTCGTTTAATCCTGTAGAAATATCGAAATACGAATCTTTCCCTGAGAAAACATAACCCGTTGACAAAGTAAAAGACTTAAAAACAGGAGCATAGCTTTCTTTGAAACCAGCTTTTTTAAGTTGTTTAACAAACTTCTTCTGATGTTGGAATCGAGCGAAAGTCAATGGGTTTTGAGTTGGAATTAAGCTAAAACTATCCGGTGAAATTAACGGTAAAAGAACGTTGAAAGCAGTATCGTTATGGAAATTTATGGCGGTCAATAAATTTTGAGACATAACTGCTGAATCGGATTGCAGCAATAACGACAATGCCGGCTGATTACGCTGAATAATAGCTATATCTATTGGAGATTGACTGTCTTTGTTTTTTAACAAAACATTGCAATTATTTCTAAATAATAGTTTTATGATAGCAGTATCGCCTGTAAATGCGGCAAAATGAATCGCAGTATTTCCATTTCTAGTTGGCAGATTTGTGTTTGCTCCGTAATAGAGAAGCATATCAGCCATATATAAATCGGAGTTCAAAATTGCAAAATGCAAGGCCGTGAGCCAATATTTATCCGATAAATCGAAAGATGCGCCTTGCCAGCAGAGATATTCAGCTATATTGAAAAACCCTAATCGTGATGCTAAAATTAGGGAAGTATTACCTTGAAAATTTTTTTGGTCGATTATGGAACCATTATGAACCAGCAACTTAACCATGTCTTCATTATTATTCTGAACGGCATACATCAACGCCGTATAGCCATTATCGTCATAGTAGGTAGGTTTGGCTCCATTGCGAAGATGCTCTATCGCGAGATCTATACTATTATTGTAAGCAGCCAGCAATAATTTGTGCGAAAGTTCGAGGGTATCGATCTGAGCCACAGAACTTAATCGCATAAAAATTATAACAAACAAAATGGAAAAATGTTTGATTCGCATATTCGGGTACCATTATTTATGCAAAATTACATAAAACCACATAAAACCTTACCTTTAAATTGGTTTATGGCTTTAAACGGTTTTGGATGAATTTTGAACTATAAAACGATTGTAAATTAACAAGAGCGTGGCGGCTGCAAAACCAATACCAAAAACCAAAATCCAGATATTATAAGGATGATAGTTTGTCCAAAGATGATTGGTAAGCTCACCGGAAGTCATGTTGAGCCGAATAGCAACCGCATCAAAATATTGCTGCTTAGTCAATCCATCTGCAAGCTGAAAACCCTCTGAACTTGCAAGTTGCTGAACAAGGCTATGTTTGTCGCTAAGTGTCTGATAACCTATACCTGAGACTTTTCCTGCAAGATAGCTTCCGATAAAAACCGGAATGAAACCAAATCCCATATAGAGTGCTTTTTTATCTTTTGGAGCATTGCGTCCGATATATTCGGTGATTTTCGGACTCCCCATCATTTCGCCAATGCCAAAAATCAGCAAAGCAAAAATTAGGAAGAAAACGTTTTGGGAATAAAAGGTTAAAGCCATTCCGATAGCATTAACAATGAATCCGGTTACCATTGCGTTTAAGGGGCGCCATTTCATAATCAAAGCCGACACAAATACTTGAAATATAATGATATACATTGCGTCAAAATTAGTTATAAACTCAGCCTCCATTTGTCCGTTATGGCCATATTGATTTGCAATGAAAGGAATATTTTCGCTGAAAAACTGGAACATTTTTGACGAATCGACCCATTGTTCGATGAAAACCGGTAGAGTGAAAAATAACTGATAGTACATGGTCCAAAAACCGGCAATAATAATCAGAAAAATCATGAATTTTAAATCCTTCAACACGGTTATTATTTGTAAAAATGAATCGTTAATCATCTCCAAAAGTGACTGTTGCGATTTTTCCCTTTGAGGTTCTTTATAAAAAATTAAAAGCAAAAAATTAAGCGCAATAATGCCTCCCGAAATATAAAAAACCAAGTTGTAACCTTCGTTTTTATAAACTAAAGTAAGCAGTGGACCAAAGAATGCCCCAATATTGACCATCATGTAGAAAATACCGAAGCCTACCGATGAATTTTCCTCATTAGTTGTTTTGGCTATAGTTGCCGATATGATTGGTTTAAATAATGCCGCCCCAAGAGCTAAGTAAAGATAAATGGCAAAAACTCCGGAATAAGATGTGAAATGCGGAAACATGAAAAAAGCGGAAGTATAAATAAAAAACGACACCGCCAAAACCCTTTTGTATCCGAATTTATCTGCAATAGATCCGGTAATAATAGGCAATAAGTATAAGATTGCTGTTCCCAATCCCATGATATTACCTTTTTCTATCTGACTAAAACTTAATCCACCAAGCTCGACACTTCGAGTTAAATAGTTGGCAAACAGCATGTAAAAACCATACCAAGCCCATCGTTCGATTAATTCAATACTGTTTGCAATCCAAAAGGTAGTTGGATATGATTTCAGGGTTTTAATTATCTTCATCGGACAAACATAAGAAAATTGAATTCTACTCAACTAAAAAATAAAAAGAAATTTTTTCTAATGTTTTTTCATCAATTGTCTTGAACTGACGAAGGTCGTCCAAACTTTTTAATTTCCCTTTATACTTAATATGATTGGAAATTTCGAATGCAATTTCATTAGAAACATAAGGATGTTTGCGAAGCGTATAATAATCAGTTTTATTAAGATTTCTCTTTTGAATGCTGTCAGGACTTGCTGTAAAATTGTATCTTAATCGTAAAAACAAAGCACTGTCGATACCATAAACTTCTTGTAATTGATTTGCAGAGTAGAAACCTCCAAGCATGGATTTATACTTTAAAATATTCTTAGAAATTACCGGTCCGATGCCGGAAATACGCATCAACTCATCCGCCGTTACAGTGTTCAATTCAAGGATTTCTGTTGGAGAATAGCTTTCAGATTTTGTATATTCTTTAGCCTTTTTGTCTGAGGCGTCCGGCAGCAAAATATAAGGTTGCAATCGACTATAATCCTCCTGATTGATGGAATAGATTTTTAGCATATCCGATTTTTTATAAAACTGACCACCTTTTGCCACAAAATTTACAATATTACGAGCCTGAGAAGCAGTTAAACCGGAATTAATAAGGGTTTCATAATCTGAGGTATTTGGATTAAAAGGCCGAAGTTTTTGCGTTTTTGCAGTTTTATACTCAGGGTATTTTGATCTTGTAGGATAGTTTTTCGGCTCCACAATTTCTTGTTGTTTTCCGGCTAAAACAAAAGAGTCAATTTTTTGTGCTACCAAATCATAATTAAATACCGATGATGTTTTTGAAATGTGAACAAACCGAAATAAAATTAAAACAACTATCAAGCTGACCATCAACCATATAGCCCTTCTTTGACCTTTATTATAATTAAATATTTTTTCAAGATTGAACTGCATCATTATTGGTTTAAGTTCGATAGCTAAGATAGTTTATTTATGAAATTGCCAAAAGATAATTATTTAATTTTGCGGCCTCTTAAATTTATCTAAACAAATCAATATGAAAGAAACGGTAGCAATACTTTGCGGAGGCGGACCGGCTCCCGGAATCAATGCTGTAATAAGCTCAATATCACGTACATTTCTTAAATCAGGTTATCGGGTGATAGGAATTCACGATGGTTATAAAGGTCTTCTAAAAGGAAATGCAACTATCGAAGAAATTGATTTTCATTACGCTGACCGCATTCATAACGTTGGCGGCTCAGCCATTAGAATGTCGCGATTCAAGCCCAAAGATTCAGATTTTAACACTCTGTTGTTTGAAGAGCTAAATATTCGTCTTTTAGTAACAATTGGAGGCGACGACACTGCTTCGACAGCAAACAGACTTGCTAACTACTTGAAAGAAAATAATATAAAGATTCAAAACATCCACGTTCCCAAAACCATCGACAACGACCTGCCTCTGCCTGAAGGCATTTCCACCTTTGGTTATCAGTCGGCAAAACAGGAAGGAGTTGGTATTGCATCAACTATTTACGAAGATGCCCGCACAAGCGGCAACTGGTTTGTAATTTCGGCAATGGGTCGGGAAGCAGGTCATTTGGCCTTCGGAATTGGTTCATCTTTGCGTTTCCCGATGATTGTCATTCCCGAAATGTTCAACAAAACCAACGTAACTCTTGAAAAAATCATTCGCTTGCTTATCTCCGCGATTGTGAAGCGCAAAATATTAGGCATTAACTATGGTGTTGCCATAGTTTCTGAGGGAGTTTTCCATTTTATGGATGATGCCGAAATAGAAAAATCGGGCGTAAATTTCACCTATGACGACCATGGTCATCCTGAGTTGGGCAATGTTAGTAAAGCACACATTTTCAATTTGATGCTCAACAAAAAGCTTAAAGAAATGGGCATCGAAGTCAAAAGTCGTCCGGTGGAATTAGGCTATGAAATTCGCTGCATTCAACCCACAGCTTACGATTTGCTCTATTGCAGTTTATTGGGTATGGGAGTCAAAAAGCTTTATGACTCAGGCTATACCGGCTGCATGGTGACGGCCGATCACACAGGAATTATCAAGCCACTATTTCTGAAAGATGTGGAAGATGAAAATGGAAAAATAAAACCTCGTTTGGTGAATATGAATTCCGAAAAAGCTAAAATGGTTTTTGAAGAAGGCCTGCAATACATCAATCCGGGTGATTATCAAGAAGCCAAGAAATATCTATCCAATCCCGAATACTACGATTTTCGAACTATTTTAAATTGGTAAGTTGCTTTGAAATTTGGTCAAGAATTTTTCCAACGGAGATAAAAATCTGTTGGAAATCTGTTTTTTCCTTATGAACAAAAATAAAAGCAATTTGCAGTTTCAGATTTTGCGCCAAGGCAACTTCGATTAAATGGTGTTTCTGTTGTCTGTAAGCTTCTCGAATTAAGCGTTTTAGGTGATTTCGATGAACAGCGCGTTTGAAACTTCTCTTCGGAATTGTAATTAATATTTCTACTTCTCCAATTTGTACTTTTTCAACGAAATAAAGATGTTTTAGAGGAAAAACAAAGCCGGAACGCCCTTTTTTGAATAGATTTTCAATGGCTTTTTTTGAGCTAAGTCGCTCATTTTTAGCAAATTTATTTCGTTGAATCATCCTTAAGAATTAAAATGCAAAGGTCATAAAAAAGCAGCAACTAAAGCAATTGCATCCTTTCGGCGTCTTGACGGATAAAAATAAACAGGAGAATCGTAAACGCCCAAAGCGAAGAGCCGCCATAGCTGAAAAATGGCAAAGGAATACCAATCACCGGTAGCAGTCCAAGCACCATCCCCAGATTAATGGTAAAGTGAAAAAAGAGGATAGAAGCCACGGAATAACCATAAATTTTACTACTCAACGATCGTTGTCGTTCGGCGGCTAAGACCAATCTTATAAGGAGAAAAGTGAACAATGCCACGACCAAAAAGCTCCCCACGAAGCCCCACTCTTCGCCCACAGTGCAAAAAATAAAGTCGGTGCTTTGCTCCGGCACAAAATCGAACTTGGTTTGAGTTCCATTCAAAAAACCCTTTCCCGAAAAACCTCCCGAACCAACGGCAATTTTCGACTGAAGCACATTATATCCGGCGCCTTGCGGATCAGATTCCATATTAAGCAACACTTTTATCCGAATTTGCTGATGCGGTTGAAGCTTTGAAAAAGCAAAATCAACGCTAAAAATATAAACCACTATCAACACCACCACACCAGTGATTTTTGCAATGTTTCGGAACGTTTTCTTCATCATCAACACTATTACAATAGCCGGAATCAACAAAATTCCGATTAAGATAATCTTTTGAACAACCGTAGAAAGTAATAATGCTAAAACTCCCAGAAAAATAGCAACAAAACCGATAACAAAAATATTTCCCGACAAGCCAAAACGATAGAGAACTAAGATAAAAGCTGTGAAAACCAAGGCCGAACCGGTATCATTCTGTAACAACACTAAAGCGGCAGGAACCATTATTATCACTGTAGCAAAAAACTTTGAACGAAGGGTTGTAAGCGTTTTTTCTTGAGTAGAAAGAAAATGAGCAAGGGCAAGACTTGTGGCAAATTTCATAAATTCAGCAGGTTGCAATGCAAAACTTCCAATTTGAAACCAAGATTTGGAGCCGGCAACTTCTTTTCCGAAGAGTAGAACCGAAATAAGAATAAGTAGAATAAGAAAATAAATCAAATAAGAAAACTGATTGAAAAATTTCGGATCGATGAGGATAATCATAAACCCTAATGCAATGGCAGCAATAATCCAAAGCATCTGTTTTCCATATCGTTGCGACAAGTCAAAAATGCTGAAATTTTCAGGATTATAAACTGATGCGTAGATATTTATCCAACCAAATAAAACCAAAATAAGCCATAATGCGATTAAAATCCAGTCGATATTTTGAAAAACGTGTTTTCTTTCTCTCATGGCCTTATTGGTTTAATAAATTACCTTCTATCATTCGCAACTCCAACGCTTTACGCTTTTCAGGAATATACCCTTTCAAATATCTTTCGATAATCAAACTTGAAATAGGTGCTGCCCAAGTGCCGCCAAAACCCGAATTTTCGATAAAAACCGCAATGGCAATCTTTGGGTTTTCGCGCGGAGCAAAGGCGATGAAAACACTATGATCCTTACCATGAGGGTTTTGCGCTGTGCCTGTTTTTCCGCACACCTCAAAGCTGTCGATTTGAGCGATGCGCGCCGTACCTCCGGGTTGAGTCACTTTAGCCATACCACTTACCACTGTTTCAAAATATTGCGCATCAATTCCGGTCCATTGTTTTTTGGTAAAAGAGGAGTCAATAGCTCTTCCATCCGAAATCCGGCGAATGATATGCGGGTTATAATAATAACCTCTATTGGCAATAAATGCAGCTTCGTTGGCCAACTGCAATGGCGTTGCCAGAATCTCACCTTGTCCAATGGCTAAAGAAATGGTTGTCAGACTATTCCAACTGCCTCGATAAATCCGGTCGTAGTATTCAACCGATGGAATATTGCCGCTTTTTTCGTAAGGCAAGTCAGTCGGAAATTTTCTTCCAAAACCCATCTTGAGCAAATATTCCCGCCATTTGCGATAGCCTTCCTTCACATTTTTATAGCGGTTATTGTCTATAATCGAGCGATATACGTTGCAGTAGTAGGCATTACAAGACTGCTGAACCGATTGTTCCAAATTTAAAGGAGAGCTATGGGAGTGACAACCAACATGAAGTCCCCCAAAATGGAATCCCCCCTGACATCCATACGTGGTGTGAGGAAAAAGTACGCCTTCTTGCTGCCCGATGAGCGCTTGCACCAATTTAAAAGTGGAGCCAGGCGGATAAGACGAAATCAAAGCCCTGTTCATCAGTGGTTTAAGGGAATCTAATTGAAGAGAAGTATAATTTTTAGAGCGAATACGACCAACCAACATATTGGGGTCATAAGCCGGACTTGAGACTAAAACTAAAATTTCGCCTGTTGAAGGCTCAATTGCTACAATGCCACCTTTCTTGTTTTGCATCAACAATTCAGCGTATTCTTGCAAATCCATGTCAATTCCAATAGTCAAATCAGCGCCTTTTACTGCCGGAATATCATATCGACCATCATAAAAACTCCCTTTAACACGGTTGAGATTATCCACCATGAGCTTTTCGATACCCTTACGACCACGAAGTATTTTCTCATAAGTGCGCTCCACACCACTAATTCCGATATAGTCGCCCGAAGCGTAAAAACTATCCTTATCAATATCGTTGTGATTCACCTCGCCAATATAACCTAAAAGGTGAGCAGCGATGGGTTTGGGATATTTGCGCAGCGATCTGCTGACAAAATAAAAGCCAGGAAAACGGTAAATAATCTCATGCAAATAGGCGGCGTTTTCTTTGGAAATTTGTTTCTCAAAAATGGATGCTTTATATCGACTATACTTCTTAGCTTTTTTCATTCTATCGATATAACCCTCTTTATCGATGCCAAGCAGACGGCAAAGTTCCAGAGTATCAATGTTTTTCGCTTGCTGTGGAATCACCATCAAATCATAAACGGCTTCATTATACACCATTTCCTTTCCATTCCTATCGTAAATCAATCCCCTCGGCGGGTGAATAGTGAGATTGCGTAAGGTGTTGTTTTCGGCCAACTCCTTATATTCGTCACTTAGCAATTGCAAAATGACCAACCGAATGATAAAAATGACAAAAACCCCAACAAAAAATGCCAGTATGATAAATTTCCTGTTTTCGAACTTATCGCGTATTTTAATCATTTGGTTTCTATATTTCGGCGAAATTATAATTCTTAACAACGATTTTTACTTTTTAGTTTCAGAGTTATCAAAGTGTAAATGTGAATTAGAATAAAGATTTTTAAAATTTCCGAGTTTCAAAACGCAACCTTCACAAAGAAAAATATTTATTTAACTATAATAACTACCTTTGGAATGAAACCAAATTCTTATTCTTCTGAACTCGTTCAAAATGAGCTAACTATGGATTGCCTTTTTTCTGATAATGAATTATAAGTCGCCAAAACTATCAATTTTTGATAGTTTTGGCGACTTATAATTTTTTTCAGCATACAAAAAACTCTTATGGATTATTGTCACGAGCCGAAAAAAAAATTTGCATTAAATTTAAAAACACCATAATAAAATACTGTCCTTTTCTCACCAAGAAATTTTTTGAAAATAAATGTTGGAAGTAAATAAAACCATAGTACTTTTGACCATCTGGTTAAATTAAATGGTTAAATTAAATGGTTAACGAAAATGAACAAAACTAATACAGAAGAAAACATTATTCAAGCTGCTGAATATGAATTCATTGAGCGAGGTTTTGAAGGTGCCCGTATGCAAGCTATCGCCGACAAAGCCGGAATAAACAAAGCGCTATTGCACTATTATTTTCGGTCAAAACAGAAACTTTTTGAGGTGATTTTTAAAAACGCTTTCAAGCTATTTATCCCACGAATTTTGAATGTTTTTGAAAGAGAAGATATTAATTTCTTTGAAAAAATCGAAGCATTTGTAGAAAACTATCTCAACATTTTGGCCAAGCACCCCCACATTCCCGGCTTCATCATCCATGAGCTTGCCAATAATCCTTCATCCATTGTTAAAATAGTTCAGGAAATTGCACCTGATTTATCACCAATCAAACAACAAATCGAAGCGGAAGTTTCCAAAGGAACTATAAGAAATATTCGCTCTGAACATCTTATTCTCAATGTGTTATCCATGTCCATATTCCCCATTGTGGCAAGTCCGATAGCTACCATGATTTTGTTTAATGGCGATAAAAAACAATATGCTACTTTGCTTTCCGAGCGTAAAAATCATGTGAGCGACTTCATAATCCAATCTATTAAAAATCCTAACCTTTAAATATCAAGACATGAACAAATTACTTTTCCATGTTTTCCTTTTGGTAACTTTTTCTGCTTATGGTCAGCAAATTACGCTGCGCCAATGCCTCGACTCAGCCATAGCGCGCTATGCAATAAGTCATCAGTCCGAAGTTTATAACCAAATTTTGGAAACGGAATACCAGATTTCCTCTTCCATCAATCTTCCTCAACTCAAACTGACCGGCCAAGCTACCTGGCAATCTCAAGCATTGGAATTACCCATCAAACTGCCCGGAGTAGAAATTCCTGCGCTGAATCAAGATCAGTACAAAATTTCGTTAGAGATAAGTCAATCAATCTATAACGGCGGAGTTGTGAAAGCTAAAAAGGAATTGTCGCAGCAAGACAATGCCATCAACAACACCCAAAACCAAATTGAAATCAACAAGCTGAAACAAATCCTGATTTTCAATTATTACCAGATTCTGTTAGTTGAAAACAATTTAGATGTTTTGAAAACGCAAAAGACAATCCTTTTGCAGAAATTAGACGACTTGGCCAATTTAAAGAAACAAGGAATGGCCTCGCAAGATGCCAAAAACTTGTTGGAGTCGGAAATAACTACACTGGATATCAACCAGATAGGATTAGAAACCCAGCTAAAAACACTTAAAGACAAGCTTAATTTCTACACCGGATTGAATCCGGCTACTCTGGAGCTACCTGACGAAACCCTTAGTTTTTCAGAAACACAAAACCGGCCTGAATTTCAACTAATGAGTTATAATCAACAAAAACTTTCCACAGCGAAGAGCCTTAACAATGCAGCCCAGCGCCCGAATGTTTTCGCCTTTTCTACGTTAGGATATGGCCGCCCGGGATTGAATTATCTCAGTAACGATTTTTCGGCTTTCGCCATTATTGGTGTTGGAATGCAATGGCAACTTTGGAATTGGAATCGAACCTTGCGACAAAACCAAATTCTTGATCTTCAAACTTCTCTAATCGAAAACCAAAAAATGACCTTCACCACAAATTTAGACGCGGAGCTTCTAACTTTAAAAGGCGAAATTGCCTCACAGTCAGCCATTCTTGACAAAACAGAACAACTTATTAAGCTTAGAAAAAAAGTCCTTGAATCGGCAGATGCGCGGCAAAAAATTGGAGAAATAACTACCTCCGATTATGTGAAAGACGTGCAAAACTTTCAGAAGGCTTTATTAGATCAAAAAAACGCCCAATTGAAACTAAGTTTAGCTAAATCTAATTATCTATTTGCGTTAGGAAAACTTTAATAAACTGAATATAAACCATTTAAAATACAATTATGAACGAATATCTTATCCCCCTGCTTTTAACCATTATTTTGGTCGCATGTTCGAATCAGAAAACAGAGTCGGACGCTTATGGTTATTTTCAAACAGAAACAGTTACAGTTTCGTCTGAAACCGCCGGACTCATTGAAGAATTGCATTTGGAAGAAGGCGACATTTTGCTGGCCGGAAAACCGATTGGACAAATTGATAGTATGAATTTGCACTTCAAAAAGCAACAATTGATGGCCAATCTTAAAGTATTACAAGCTAACGCCTTACAAGTAACTTCTCAGGCAGAAGTTATCGAACAACAGATGGTAAATCTTGAACGAGACCAAAAACGAGTGAAAAATTTGTTAGACGCAGGTTCGGCAACTCAAAAACAAGCCGATGATATTGAAAGCCAAATGTTGGTTTTAGAAAAACAGAAAGCCTCCATAATTGCCCAACAACAAACCCTTGAAAGTCAACAAGCTCAGATTTATTCTCAAATTGACGAGCTCAATTACAATTTGAAAAAGACAATATTGACCAATCCGGTTGAGGGAACTGTTTTGTCAAAAATAGCCATGAAAGGTGAAATTACCGCTCCCGGCAAACCTCTCTACGAAATTGCCAACATGAAATTCCTTACCCTAAAAGCGTATATCAGTGGCGATATTCTTCCCGATGTAAAGCTAAATCAATCTGTTACGGTGGTTGTGGACGATGGTCAAGGCCACTTGAAGGAGATAAACGGAGTCGTAAATTGGATTTCGGAGCAAGCGGAATTTACTCCAAAAACCATTCAAACGCGAGAGGAACGTGTGAATTTGGTTTACGCGGTAAAAATCAGAGTAGAAAACGACGGAAGCATAAAAATCGGAATGCCCGGAGAAGTCAAATTCGCGAAATGAAAACAGCCATAGAAATAGAAAATTTAGCTCATAATTATGGTTTAGTGGAAGCGCTTAAACCATTGGATATGAGCATCGAATCAGGAACGTTATTCGGCTTTATCGGGCCGGATGGTGCCGGAAAAACCACCCTATTTCGAATCCTTACATCACTTCTTTTGCCAACTCAAGGAACAGCCAAAGTTCTCGGATTGGATGTTGTGGACGACTATCGAAAACTCAGGCCCCTATTGGGTTATATGCCCGGACGTTTTTCGCTTTATCAGGATTTAACCGTAGCAGAAAACCTGCAATTTTTTGCAAAACTTTTTAAAACTACCATTCAGGAAAATTACCACTTGATTAAAGACATCTACGACCAAATTGCACCATTTAAAAACCGCCTTGCCGGTAAGCTTTCCGGTGGTATGAAGCAAAAACTGGCTTTAAGTTGCGCCCTTATTCATAAGCCCGAATTACTTTTTCTGGACGAACCCACAACCGGTGTTGATGTGGTTTCACGAGCCGAATTTTGGGAAATGTTGCGCAAGTTGAAAAATTATGGAATTACAATCGTGGTTTCGACGCCATACATGGACGAAGCCGCACTTTGCGACAAAGTAGCCCTAATTCAAAAAGGAAAAATTTTGCAAACAGATTCGCCCAACAACATAACCGAAAGTTTTGTAAAACCACTTTTCTCGGTAAAATCCAACGAGCGAAATTCCTTATCCAAAGACATTGAAACCTTTGGAAAAACAGATTCTTTCTATTGGTTTGGCGATTCCATACGCTGGATTGGCGACGATGAGAAAGATGCAGATTTGCTGCGAATTTATTTACAGCAAAAAAACCATCAAGCCTTGGAAATCAAAAAAATAAAAGCATCTATTGAAGATTGTTTTATGGATTTAATGAAAGGAAATTATGAGTAAAGCAGTTGTAGTCAAAGATTTAACGAAGAAATTTGGAAATTTTACGGCAGTAAACAAGCTCAATTTTGAAGTGGACAAAGGGGAAGTTTTCGGTTTTCTCGGAGCCAATGGTGCGGGAAAAACCACTGCCATAAAAATTCTTTGCGGACTTTCTAAACCCAGCTCAGGACAAGTTACGGTTGCCGGTTTTGATGCTTATAAACAATCGGAACTTATAAAGAAAAACATTGGATATATGAGTCAGCGATTTAGCCTCTATGACGACCTGACTATTGCCGAAAATATCCGATTTTATGGTGGCATTTACGGACTGAAAAGAGTTGAAATTCAATCGAAAACCAAAGAATATGTAAAAAAACTGGACCTTGAAGAATTTGAAGGTCGCGCGGTTATTGATTTGCCATTAGGCATCAAACAGAAATTGGCTTTCTCTGTGGCGAATGTTCACAATCCCGCCATAATTTTTCTTGACGAACCTACCAGCGGCGTTGACCCAATCACTCGGCGGCAGTTTTGGGATATGATTTACTCAGAAGCCGCAAAAGGGAAAACCATTTTTGTAACTACCCACTACATGGACGAAGCCGAATATTGTGACAGAATCACCATTATGGTCGATGGAAAAATTGAAGCCTTAGACAGCCCGAGCCGCTTGAAAAAAGATTTTAACGCACACAATATCAGCGACATTTTCTTGAAATTATCCAGAAAACAAAACTCCACTCAAAACTAAAAACCATGAAAGGATTTATCATAAAAGAATTTCTGCAAATCTTCCGCGATTATCGTTCTATGGCCATTCTCTTTGGCATTCCCATAGCCCAGATTCTGCTTTTCGGTTTCGCTCTGAATATGGACTTAAACAATGCGCATATAGCCATTGTAAATAAGTCGGGGGACGCCAAAAGTATTGAACTGATTAATAAAATCAACTCAAGTGATTATTTCATTGTAGATCAAGTTTTTAACTCCGAAACAAATATTCAAGCAGCATTTCAGCGCGGTGAAATTAAAGAAGTCATTGTTATTCCGGAAGATTTTGCGGCACGGTTAGCAAGCAACCAAAAAATTGAACTTCAAGTGATTGCCGACGCTTCCGACCCAAACACAGCCTCCATTTTGGTCAACTATACCCAAGCGGTTGTAAGCAGTTTTCAGTCGCAAAATGCCAAAGGAAGTTCAGCCGCCTTGCCTCTGATTCAAGTTGAATCGCGTTTTAAATACAACGAAAGCCTGAAATCGGTTTATATGTTTGTGCCGGGAGTTTTCACAATTATTCTCATGTTAGTTTCGGCAATGATGACCTCCATCAGCATTGCGCGCGAAAAAGAACTTGGCACCATGGAGATTCTGTTGGTTTCTCCAATCACACCTGTTCAGATAATTCTGGGCAAAGTGTTTCCTTATGTACTGCTCTCGTTCATCAATGCAGGTCTGATTTTGTTGATGTCGGCTTTTGTCTTTGGCATGCCGTTCAGCGGTAGCATTACACTTTTGCTCGCCGAAGCACTTCTCTTCATCCTAATGGCTCTTTCGCTGGGCATCTTCATCAGCACGGTGAGCAATTCGCAACAAACGGCCATGCTTTTGTCGATGTTTGCTCTGCTACTTCCAACAATTCTGCTTTCAGGCTTTGTGTTTCCGATAAAAAATATGCCGGAAGTGCTTCAATGGCTTTCGCATCTTATGCCCGGCAAATGGTTTATCATCATCGTAAAGGCAATTATCTTGAAAGGTGCCGGATTTGCCGACCTGTGGAAAGAAACTCTGATAATTCTATCTATGACTCTGTTTTTCATAGGTTTATCCATTAAAAAATTCAATATTCGACTCGCAACAAATTAAAATATGAGAACTATACTATTTCTGCTGCAAAAGGAGTTTATACAAATTTTTAGGAACAAAATGATGTTACCCATCATCATTGTCATTCCAATAGTTCAACTATTAATCCTGTCTTACACTGCAACTTTTGAAATAAAGAATGTAAGCTTAGCCTTTGTTGACCAAGATAAAACTCAAACATCCAAGGAGTTAAAAAGCCGTTTTGAACATTCGCCATTTTTCACTACTTACGCAGAGGCTGACCATATTGCTCAGTTGGAAGAAGCCATGCTACATCAAAAAGTTGAAATGATTTTGGTGATACCTAAAGACTTTGAAAAGCATCTTAATCTTAGCAAAAAAACGGATTTACAACTAATTGTGGATGCAGTGAACGGCTCAGCCGCCAACCTGATGGCAAGCTATGCCAATCAAATTGTTTTAGGATTTAATTCGGACATCATCACCGAACTTACCGGATTTAACATCAAAGAAACCGGAATTCATGTTGTTCCACGATATTGGTATAATCCTGAATTGGACTACAAAACCTATATGGTTCCGGGAATTTTGGTTCTTTTAGTTTCATTGATTGGCGCATTTTTATCGGGAATGAATATCGTCAGAGAAAAAGAAATTGGCACCATCGAACAGTTGAACGTAACTCCAATAAAAAAACATCAGTTTATTATTGGCAAACTATTACCCTTTTGGCTCATTGCCATGTTCGACTTATGTTTTGGGTTAGTGATTGCCAAAATAATTTTCGCTATTCCCATTTTAGGTTCCGTTTGGTTGATTCTTGGGGTAGCGGCCATTTATTTGATTTTAGTTCTTGGGTTAGGACTATTCATCAGCACGATTACCGACACACAGCAACAAGCGATGTTTTTGGCGTGGTTTTTCTTTGTTATCTTCATCATGCTCAGCGGATTATTTACACCCATTGAGGCCATGCCCGAATGGACTCAACGACTTAACATCCTAAATCCTATTGCCTATTTTATCGACTTTATGCGAATGGTAATGCTCAAAGGCTCCGGTTTTAGTGACGTATTGAGCCAAATTCTACATATCACGATTTATGCAATCATCACCATGGGACTTGCCATCTTTCGGTATCGAAAAAGAGCTTGATTCAGAAACCATCTTAGGCCTGAATTTAATCAATCTGGGTTAAAACTGATAGAGAAAAATACGCTGTGCCGTTTTTTTTCTACTTTTACAGAACAAACCAATAAAGTTTTTTTGATTGAAAATCAGCGTATTTAAATTTGGAGGAGCTTCGGTAAAGGATGCTGAGGCAGTAAGAAATTTAGAAAGAATCTTACAAAACTACACCGAGACGAAATTAATCATTGTGGTTTCGGC
>JAFGWF010000333.1 GCA_016937295.1 Bacteroidales bacterium | reverse complement strand
GATTTCAGGCAGGCATCAAATTGTTTATCACAAGTCGATTGAGAATAGTCAGGATAAAAGCGGCTGATTCGGTGAAAGTAGTTTCTTCCGTTTTCTCCAAATTCATCGGCTAAGGCAAAGCCAATATCCCGCCAGTCGGAATAACTGGCGGTAATATCGGTTTGAGAAGCTTCTATACGTGATAGAATGACCCCTAAATCACCTAAAGGGGACTTAGATGGTACATTTTTGAGGCTGTCTGCCTCATTGGTCTGTTGAACACTTGTTGTCAACCAATTTTGTGGATTAAAGTCTTTTTTCATCTTTTCATCCATTAAAAGGTTACACAACACAGGGCAATGAACACAGGTAGCTGTGTTGCATACAGGATCAGGAATGGAATAACAATCCACCACAATGGCCAAAGAACGGAAGATGCTTTTAATAGCATTTTCATTAATAGTGTTAGAAATTTATATTGTTTCATGATCATCGGATTTTGTAGGTTTCAGATAAACAGGATTGATATAAACTTCAAGGTCGTAGGGTAGGAAACAGGCACGGGAAACATCTTTTCCTGAGCCGTCAACTTCCATATTATGAGTTGCTTTTAAGTAGTTGGAAACGGCTAAAAACCATTCCTTATGGGAACAGACATTCAGATCAATGGAAATAATCCATTTGAGCCCATCACCTGAAGGAGAAACAAACATGAGTTCTGTTTCAAAATATTCATCGTTGAGGAGTATGTTTTTCAACTCCGGAATATTTGAAATGTGGTCAAAGTCGATGGTTAACAAACCTGAGTGGTTAACCAGGGCTTTGTCGTTTCTCCGGGTGAATGTTCCTGAAAATGTAATATAATCAAATTCAGTGGCTTTGTACTTCCGAATATGATCTTTGTCTTTTAAGCCTCGCAGGTAGTTGGTACGATCTCTATAGGCAGTACTTTTAATTCCTAAATAAGCTTCAATCAAAGAGATTTCCTTCTCAGGGAAAATGTTTGAAACCGGATGTTTAAATACACTGAATACCGGAACCGCAACTTTAAGTTGATCTTTCAATGAAAGATTCAGTTCTTCCCAAATCTTTGACAAAAGTGCCTTGCCTTCCAGTTGGTAGTGAAGTTGGGCAAATTTAAACGGATCGCCTTTGAAATCTTTGTCGCGCTGATCGTAGTAACAAAATGCCCCATTTTTAAGCATCACATTTAGTGTCTCCTTATTATCCTTAAATGGATTTTTTACAGGAAGTGCAGCCATGCCGGAAACACGTAGTACATAATCTTCACCGTAATACGTTTTTAGTATCAGGTCGTAGATATCCAAACCATATCTGGTTTTCATTAAGATCATTTGCTTATTCATGACTGTCCGGTTTAGAAGGTTTTCTATAGTTACGATGCAGAAGATTTTCCAAATCGGAAATTTTGTAATAGAACTTCCCATTGATACGGGAATAGGGCAATGCTCTTGAATCACGCAAGGTCTGCAAAGTGCGTTTGCTAATCTTCATGGTTAGCATGACTTCCTGACCATCGATCCAGTTTTCTGCAAACTGTTGGAGCTGCGTTTTACGCAGTACTCCAACTATAGCTTTGATTTCTTTTAACTCCGCAGACAGGTTGAGGAGTGCTTGAACCACTTCTTGCATGATTATCTCCTCCCTGGTTTAAGTTTCAAATTTGCGGCACGTTCCAGAATTTCTTCTTCAGAAGATTGTCTGTTCGACAATAGCCAGGCATCAAGTTCTTTGCGGGTGAAATAAATTTTCTTCCCGTTGGGCTTGTAGTACGACAACTTGCCTGTACTTGTGAGTTTGTACAGATTTGAATGTGAAACCTCCAGATAAACGGCGGTTTCATTGAAGTTCAATACTTCTTTTTGGAGCATGGTTTGCTCAGCAATGAGTTGTTTTAACTCAAGGACTTCCTTTAATATTTGTGAGTCCATAACAGTAATGTATTAAATTAATGAATGGACTTCTGGCCAAAAGTCATCGCTGATTTTCAACGATGCTGTAAATTTCGGAAGGTCTTCTAGGAAACTTGGAAGATGGAAATTTGGCGCAGTCTATATGCCAGTAGTATAGAGTTTTGTAAATAAAAGTGGAAATTTGAAATGGAAGTTTGGAAGTAAATTTCCACAATTTACGATGCGGGAATATGATCTAGCCAGTAATCGCCCTCAATAAATTTTAATAGTTTATCTTGTTGGATATCCCAAGTTCTGAATTGTTTATCTATGTTGGCTTGATATCGGTGATCCAAAAATTTACGAATGTGTAACGGTTTAATTACTTTATTTCCCGGGAATAATCTTGGATTAAAATAACTCTTTCTTATTAATTGATGGTAGAAGGCTGCAAAATATTGCAGATTACCATGAGTTGTATTGATCTTATAGTTGTCGTTTATGAAACCACTTTTAAAAAGCTCTTCTTCAATTTGAGCAAAACGAGAAGGATTTTTAATGATTTGTTCGTAGGTGAATATTCCTTTTGCTGGTTCCTGTATGTCGCCACGAATAGCGGTAAAAGTTTTAGTTTTTTTTGGACCTTGATTCGTTGTCTGTTTCTTGGTTAATGTGATTTTTTCGGCTTGAATTATTTTGGATGGGTTGGGGACTTCTTCATTGTAGAACTTAAAATAAAGCTCTTCTTCGGTTAATCTTTCTTCTTTTATATAACTGGTATATGAATCCTGAATTTCCAAATAAAGACGGATTAATTGGTGCTTTAAACAATTTATGGCATAGGCTTCATTGGCTAATGTTTTTTCTGTTGAGGCATTAGGAATTTCAAATTGGATTGAAACATAATTCCTCTCAGTTAAAACATTATAAGTGTATTGCAAAAGTTGGAATAAGGATCTCGTTAATGCCATATGGACCAGATAGCGTTTCTCAGATTCACCACCTGCTTTGTTTATTTCTTCATGAAGATCATTCAAATACTTGATTGATTCATTTTCAATGATCATTAGGTAGTATTTCCGAAAGTTGTTTAACGGCTTTAGTAAATCCAATTCATAATTGGGTTGGTAAACAAAGTATTCTTTTTCAGTATTGATCAACTGTTGTTTAAAATATGATTCAGTTTCCGAACTGGTAATCCAGGGACGTAAGTCGAGAAACAAGATTTTGTGGTAAAGTTCAAGTTGATTGGCCATGGGTTACTTGGTTTTAAAATTTAGTAGTTGTCGTTGGTAACTTTCTTTCACATCATCTTCAAAACTGTCGAGATAATTCTCTGTTGTTTTTAAATCTTTGTGCCCAAGACTTTCACTGATAAACTCAATTGGAGCCCCCGAACGTTTCAATATTGTAGCATAGGAGTGGCGGGCGGTGTATGTGGTAAGCTTGAGATTAAGCTCTAAAGCTTCACCAATGCGTTTCATGTATTTGTTGATGTTTTTGACCGCCTGTTTGATATTGGCTAATTCCTTTTCCGGTGTGTCATTCTCTGAGATTAAACCAAATACATAGGCGTTAGGATCGTCGGATTCAATGCCCCATTTTTCAATGATTGCATCAATCTCCGGCATTCGGATAATTGTGATTTGTTTTTGATTTGTTTTGGTTGAACGTGCTGTTTTTGCACGGGTAAAGGAGATGTGTGTTTTTGATAGGTTCTTGTATTTCAGCTTAGCTATATCTTTCACATTAACACCATTACACAGATAACTGAAAATCCAAAGGTCTCTGGCTTTGGTTTCAGCATCAGTTTTAGTTTGATATTCCAGAATGTTTTTAATGTCATCCAGCACCAATGCTTTCTTGGTGTTCTTTCCTGCCGGAATTTGATATTTGCGTTTCCCGAAGGGGTAAGAATCTTTATCCATTAAATTCTGTTCGATTCCCAAATTTACAATTGTCCTTAAGCTTCTAAGATAAATACCAACCGTTGTATTTGAATTGCCTTTTTTTAACATCCAACTTTCATATTCAGTAAGCAAGCCTGGTGTAATATCCCAAAAGTTTAATCGTTTACGATGCTTGCTTTCCACAAAACTCTTAATTGACACCATTGCACAACTGTAACTTGAAGCTGTTCTGACTCTGCCTTCTTCCTTTAATTGATCAATATATACCTTGAAAACCATCAACGCGTCCTGTTCTGTTTTGGTGCCTTGATTGAATTTTTTCTCAAAAGATGAGAAAGAAAATACAGGCATTGATTTAATTATCTCAATAGCATCGTGCTCCACTTTATTGAAATAGGTCAAATTGTCTTTATATTCTTTTCTAGGTCTTTCGGAATAAACCTTATCCCATTCATCCTCAGTTAGACTAACATTTACAGGATAATACTTTTGGATTCTTTTGAAAGTGACTCGTAGTTTGATTGCATAGGTTCCATCTTTTCGAGAAACTCTTTTATCATGAATTATTGCAGTTGTAACACCAATCATTTATTCGTATATTACTGATTAATAGCTAAATGAATTCCTATTTGCTACATACAATATACATACAAATGATCAGAAAAGCAATAACTAAATACAGAAAAGTAGAATTAAAAGATTGTTATTAGACTGTATGTCAGACATATAAAAATATTTACAAATAAATATAGGAAACTAATTCTGACTCATAATCAGG
>JAFGWF010000332.1 GCA_016937295.1 Bacteroidales bacterium | reverse complement strand
TAGTTCCGGTTCCACCGATGAAATTCTAATTCTGTCAATGCCTTCTACTTTTTCTAACGCAACTAAAAAATCGTAAAAAGTCTCACCATTTTTTCTGCCAAAATCACCAATGTTTACACCGCTCAGGATAATTTCTCGCGCCTCTGATTGTCCAATTTCTTGGGCAATTTTGATAGTTTCGGCAATCGTAGCCGATCTGCTTCGACCGCGAGCATGAGGAATGCTGCAATAAGTGCAAAAATAGTCGCAACCATCCTGAATTTTTAGAAAGGTACGCGTGCGGTCGTTAGCTGAATATGCGGGATTGAAATTTTTTGTTTTGTTTATGTTAATGTTGTGAATTTCCGTACTGCGCTCACTTTCAGGAAATTCGATAAAGTGGTATAGGTTAAATTTATCTTCATTACCCAGAACTAAGTCCACTTCAGGGAAGGCTGCCACCACTTCCGGCTTGATTTGAGAAAAACAACCAATCATCGAAATTTTTGCTTCAGGATTGCGGCGCTTGGCCGACCGAGCAGCGTTGCGACAGGTTTTTTCCGCGCTTCCGGTAACAGAGCATGAGTTTATCACATAAAAATCGGCCTTTTCAGAAAACTCTACAATTTCGTAATCTGATGCAGGAAAACTGCGCGCTATGGTTGAGGTTTCCGCAAAATTCAATTTGCATCCTAATGTGTGAAATGCAATCTTCTTCTTCACTTGTCTTCGTTGTTTTAAAGGGCTGCAAAGCTATAAAATATGTCGATTTGCAGGTCGAATTCAGCTCTTTACACCGCAAATATATATCAGTTGTGCATTTTTGTTACGACTTTTCCGACAAATTAGAACCGAAATAATATCTTTGCTGCCTTCAATTCAATATTTCTTTTTATGATTTTATCGGATGAATATTTTATGCAATTAGCATATAATGAGGCTCTTAACGCACAAGACGAGGGCGAAGTGCCCATTGGTGCAGTTGTGGTTTGTGATAGTGTTGTGGTTGCAAAAGCACATAATATGACTGAGAGATTGAACGATTCAACAGCTCATGCAGAGATGTTGGCCATAACAGCCGCAATGGACTATTTGGGATCGAAGTATCTGAAAGACTGCACATTGTATGTTACCTTGGAACCTTGTGTAATGTGTGCAGGAGCTCTTGCTTGGTCGCAAATTGGACGAATCGTTTTTGGCGCTTTTGACCAAAAAAAAGGCTATCAATCTTTTGCTCCAAACTGTCTTCATCCTAAAACTCAAGTCGATTCCGGTATAATGGAAGTAGAAATTGCCGAGTTGTTGAGGTCGTTTTTCGCCCAACGCCGCCATTAACACGATAAATATTTCAATTATATCGACTTAAACTATTTATTAAGCAACTAACTTGTTATATCTTTGTCAATTCATTTTTTAAATACAGCTAAATATATGAGATTATTAAAAGGTTTCCCGTTATTTTGGATGGTAGTTTTTTCCCTTTTTTCCCAACAATTAAACTCACAGGCCAATAGTATTAAAATTTCTGATGCTTCATTCCGATTGCATGATGTTGATATGGAGGGCTTTGAAATGACCCTCTCAGTCGGTGATATGTCTTTGGAAAATGTTAAAGCAGAGAATCAATATTATCATCGGTTAGTTGTGGACGGTTTTACCAAATCTCTTGAAGAAGGCTCGCCTGAGTTGCCCATTTTCAACCGACTTTTTGAGGTGCCTGCCGGAGCAAAAATGACGGTTGAAATTCTTGATAAGACTTTTACCGAAATTCATTTAGATGATTTGGGTTTTCATAATAGGTTGTTTCCACATCAGTTATCCGCTCCAAAATTGGAAGGCTACGAGCAAGACTTTGCGATTAACAAAGCTGTTTATCAATCGGATAGTTATTTTGGATTCCCGATTGTGCAAACTTCGTTGTTGGGAATGATGCGCAACTATCATATTGCGCAAATTTCCATTTCCCCTTTTGAATATAATCCCGTGCGAAACATTTTGAAAGTTACCAAATCTATAAAGATTCGTGTTCATTTCGACCAAATAGACTATCAAAAAATGAATTCCGAAAAATCTAATTATAGTTCAAATGCGTTCTCTTTTGTCGAAAAATTTTTGATTAACGCAGATGCTTACAAAATATCATCAAAAACTGTTCAGCAAGCAGCTTTACGTTTAGTGATTATTACCGATTCCAATTTTTATACGACTCTTTTACCATTTATTAAAATGAAGCAACGACAAGGATTTGAGGTAATTACGGCATTTACACAGAATTCGCAGGTGGGCTCAACCAACGCTTCAATCAAATCGTATCTTTTATCGCTTTACAATAATAGCTCAACGCGTCCCGACTATGTGATTTTGGTTGGTGATGTGGCCGAAATACCGGCTTTTCCAAGTCAGGATACACAAGTTTCAAGTGCTCATATCACCGATTTATATTATTTTGAATACACTAATGATTATTTTCCGGAGGTGCTTTATGGCCGTTTTTCATGTGAAAATTTGATAGAGCTTCAAAATCTATTAGAGAAAACGATAATGTATGAAAAGTATTCAATGCCGGATGATAGTTATATGAATACTTCTGTTCTAATTGCCGGATATGATGGAGCTTACGGCCCAACGCATGGAAACGGTCAAGTGAATTATGGCATTAATACCTATTATAATTCCACCAACGGCATCGTGGGAAAATCCTACTTGTTTCCTTCCTCAGCTTCTTCTGCTTCTCAAATCAAGGCCGATGCAAATGCCGGAGCCGCCATGCTCAATTATAGCGCTCACGGAAATTATAACGGTTGGGATAATCCCAGTTTCAAAAACAATGATGTAGGTATGATGACAAATCTGAATAAGTACCCTGTGATGATTGGAAATGCCTGTCTTACAGGTAAATTCGACATGAGCGATTGTTTTGGAGAAGTGCTTACGATTGCACCACAAAAAGGAGCGGTAGGGTATATTGGCGCCTCCAATAATTCCTATTGGGATGAAGATTTTTATTGGGCTGTGGGCTATTCCACTATTTCGGCTAATCCCACTTTTGTAAATTCTGATGCCGGAATTTTTGATGGAATAAATCATACCCACGGCGAACCTTTTAATGAATGGTCAACCACTCTGGGACAGATTGTGAATAAAGGTAATATGGCTGTAACACAAGGAGGCAGCAGAGTACGCTATTATTGGGAAATTTATCATTGCTTTGGCGATCCTTCTTTGGTGCATCACACTAAAAAAGCGTCTCCGGTTTCGGCAAATTATTCTGCTTTGATTCCTATTGGCTCAGCTTCTTTAATCGTTAATACCGAACCAAATAGCTTAGTTTCTCTGACGCGGTCTGATAGTTTGTTGGCTTCAACTTATGCTGATTCTACGGGAGCGGCTCAGTTGCTTTTCTCCCCTCTGACGCAAATGGGTAGCGCTATTCTTCATATTTCCGGTCAAAATCTTGTGCCTTACATAGATACCTTAGACGTGATGGTGCCTAATACGCCTTATCTATATCTTTTTTCGCACCAAATTAACGATAGTCTTGGTAATGGAAATCATATCGCTGATTTTGGTGAAGACATTTTCCTCGATCTCAAATTAACTAATCTGACTTCAATTCCTTCCGGTCCTTTGTCGGTTTACGTTTACTCAAACGATACTTCCATATTGTTTTTAGACAGCATAGCAACCTTGAACGGATTTGCCGGTTTGGATAGTTTAGTGTTGAAAAATGAAATTAAATTGCATGTCAATCAGGTGATTATGGATGGAAAGATGGTGAAATTTTTTGTGGAGATTACAGATACAGCCGGAACTAATTGGAACTATTTTTCCCATTTTATAATTCATGCTCCAAAACTGACTACCGACAAAATGCTTGTGGATGATGCCAGTCTCGGAAATGGTGATGGTATATTGGATGCCGGTGAACTCATTAAATTGAGCTTCAAGGTGTCCAATGTTGGCTCCGGAAAAGTTATAAACCTTACCTCAACCTTGAGCTTTTTGAATAATACGATTGTATCTACGGAACCGCCTGTAATTATTCCATCGCTTGATTCCGACTCTTCGCATTGGGTTACATTCAATGCAACGGTCAATTCTTCCGCTACTGCCGGAAAATACGCTGAATTGTCACTCCTGACAGAATCTTCAGGATATTTGACGAAGCGACAGTTTTATCTTGTGGTGGGAAATATGGATGAAGATTTTGAAACAGGTGATTTGACAAAATACCCGTGGATTGGTGACGGAAACGCAAGTTGGACGGTAGTTAATTCGGTGAAACATACCGGAGCTTTTTCTGCTCTTTCGGATTCAATTTCAGATAATCAAAATGCGGGAATGTTTGTGAATATGAACGTGTTGATGGATGATTCCATTAGTTTTTTCTATAAGGTTTCGTCTGAAGACGGCTATGATTTTCTAAACTTTTACATGGATAATGCACTAATCAAACAATGGAGTGGTGAAGAAGATTGGAG
>JAFGWF010000064.1 GCA_016937295.1 Bacteroidales bacterium | reverse complement strand
GTTTTCTTTCAACATACCAATTCGCGAGGAGCTGTAAATATTTAATTCGTCCAAGAACTGAATATTATTAGGCAAGCAGGTGAGAAATGCTTTTACATTTTCTTATACTTAAAGCTCGGCTTTTCTAATTGATTCGGCTTTTTTAGTTGTGTTAAAATCATGAGTTTTAATGGCGCAATTACAATAGCCATGCGTAATCATACAAAAACCTCCCCATATAGCAAAAATCCCCCAAAACAAAGGCATGTCCAAAGTTTCAAGCAAGGTTGGAGCTTTGGATAAAAACGGAATTTGATAAATAGACCATGCAACAACTAAACTGCCGATAGTCATAGCAAAATGCCCGACAATAAGGGTCAAATTTCGGTGCTTTGTCCAGCCAATTTTCCATCCCCAAACAACGAAAAATAAACCTATAATAAGTCCAATGATTCGAGAAGATTCAATAGAAATCATTAAATAATAACCATTTAACATCGTTACAACAATTCCTATATAAAAAGTGATGGGAGCTTTCATAAATAAAAAATCAAATTAATCTGCAAAACTAATATATGTAGGTTAACTGTATATGAACAATTGCAAAAATCACACTATTTATTTTTAACCGATGATTTCTTATAAAACATATCTTAAACCATTGGAATTTAAATAATAAGCAAACAGAATGTGTTGATGCAAAGCAACTTCCGATTGCATTATTTAGAACTGGAAAAATTCATTAAATGTTGAAATACAGCAACTTAAATAATAGCATTTAAAAGGCAAAGTATGGAATAGAATAATTAGATTTTTATCGAAAAAAATATTTGTTTGTATAGAAATTGTTTCTATTTTTGCAGCCCTTTAAATTTTAAAGATTTACATCAATGGCTAAGAAATCGAAAGACGCAAGAATACAGGTTATTTTGGAGTGCACCGAGCATAAAACAAGCGGTATGCCCGGCACATCACGCTATGTTACAACCAAAAACAAGAAGAACACTCCTGAGCGCATAGAACTCAAAAAATATAACCCGATTTTAAGAAAATATACTATTCACAAAGAAATTAAATAATACACGATATGGCTAAGAAAGTTGTTGCTACACTGCAATCTGCAAGTAAGAATCACGCAAAATTGATTCGCATGGTGAAGTCTCCTAAAACCGGAGCTTACTCCTTCAAAGAAGAAATCGTTCTGAACGACAAAGTTCAGGAAATTATTGCTAAAGGTTAATCGTATTAAACTATTCCTGAAGCCTTTTCCTCACAAGGGGAAAGGCTTTTGGTTTTTGTACATATTACATCTTCTATTCAGAAAATCATCCTAATTGTTTTACATTTGCCCAAATTTTTAGTTATGGGAATTTTTAGCATTTTCAGTAAGGAAAAGAAAGAAAAACTTGATCAGGGCTTGCAAAAAACCAAGACTTCGGTTTTTTCGAGAATAACAAAAGCTATTGCAGGTAAGGCACAAGTTGACGATGAAGTTCTTGACAATTTAGAGGAGATACTGATAAGTTCAGATGTTGGAGTAAATACTACCTTAAAAATCATTTCTAATATTGAAGGGCGCGTTGCTCGTGATAAATATTTGGGAACAAGCGAGTTGAATGGTATTTTAAAGGAAGAAATCTCCGCACTGCTCGATAAGCACAAAAACGACAATCTTCTTGGATTTGATTTTGAGAAACGCGAAACCCCTTATGTGATAATGGTTGTGGGAGTCAATGGCGTTGGGAAAACTACAACAATTGGAAAGTTGGCATATCAGTTTAAAAAAGCCGGTAAAAAAGTAGTACTTGGTGCAAGTGATACTTTTCGGGCAGCCGCTGTAAATCAGTTGATTATATGGGGCGAACGTGCCGGAGTGCCGGTAGTAAATCAAGGTATGAATGCCGACCCCGCTTCTGTAGCCTTCGACACCCTAAAGTCGGCAGTTGCTCAAAATGCGGACGTGGTTATCATCGACACCGCTGGACGACTCCACAACAAAGTTAACCTGATGAATGAACTCACCAAAATCAAACGGGTGATGCAAAAAGTGGTAGTTGATGCCCCTCACGAAATCCTCTTAGTCTTAGATGCTTCAACCGGTCAAAACGCCATCGAACAAGCCCGACAGTTTACCGCTGCCACCGAGGTCAACGCATTGGCTCTCACAAAATTAGATGGCACTGCCAAAGGCGGAGTGGTCATTGGAATAAGTGATGAATTTAAAATTCCAGTAAAATATATCGGCATTGGTGAGGGCATGGAAGATTTACAACTTTTTGACCGAGCTGAATTTGTTGATTCACTTTTTAAACAAGATTAAATTTTGAAAAAGCCAAAAATTAAAATAGTGTCGCTGGGTTGCTCTAAAAACTTAGTGGACAGCGAAGTCCTTATGGGACAATTGAAAGTCAATGGAATGGTTTTAGCCGCAGAAGACGAAGATGCTGATATTGTGGTTGTTAACACATGCGGCTTTATCAATGACGCTAAAGAGGAAAGTATCGACACCATTTTGGATTTTACCCGAGCCAAAGAGGAAGGCCAAATCAAAAAACTCGTGGTAATGGGTTGTCTATCCGAACGTTATAAAGACCAACTTAAGAACGAGATTCCCGAAATTGACAGAATTTACGGAGTAAACGACATTCCCGAAATCGTAAAAGAATTAGGAGCTGATTATCGAAAAGAGCTAATCGGAGAACGTTTTCTTACCACGCCTTCCCATTTTGCCTATTTCAAAATCAGTGAAGGTTGCGATCATAGTTGTAGTTTTTGCGCAATCCCCGGCATTCGAGGAAAGCATAAATCCAAACTCATGGAAGACCTAATTGTTGAAGCTCAAAAATTAGCTAAAAATGGTGTCAAGGAACTTATTTTGATTGCCCAAGATTTAACATATTATGGCATAGATATTTATGGAGAAAAACGCTTGGCTGACCTTATCCAAAAACTTAGCGATGTTGAAGGCATTGAGTGGATACGAATGCACTATGCTTATCCTACGAGTTTTCCGGTGGAGGTTTTGCATTTGATGAATGAGAACCCAAAGCTATGCAAATACATTGATATTCCATTACAACATCACGACGACCAAATTCTAAAGTCGATGCGCCGAGGTCATAACTCCCGTTTAAATGTGGAATTAGTAGAAAAGTTTCGGAGCATTGTTCCTCAATTGACGGTACGCACGACCTTCATTGTTGGTTATCCGGGTGAAACAGATGATGCTTTTGAAAAACTCAAAAATTTTATCATTCAAATGCGCTTCGACCGGGTTGGCGTTTTCACTTATAGCCACGAAGAAGACACTCATGCTTTTGCATTGAAAGATGATGTTCCTCAAGGAATTAAGGTAAAAAGAGCCAATGAGTTAATGCAAATTCAGGAACAAATCAGCTTAGAGAAAAATCAGGAGAAAATCGGAAAAACTTTTAAAGTAATAATCGACCGATTGGAAGGAGAATATTTTATCGGACGAACTGAAGGTGATTCTTATGAAGTTGATAACGAAGTACTTATCAGTACTGCAACTACTCTAAACATCGGGGATTTTTATAATGTCGTTATTACGAGTGCTGAAAGTTTTGATTTAATTGCAGAAATAGTTTAATAATCAGATATTTATCGGAATATTTCGCGAAAAACCTTCCTCAAGGCTGATAAAAGTTTCGGTGGCCACCACTTCGATTATCGACTGAATTTTGTCCACAAGAAGTCGTTTTAAATCCTCATTCGATTTAGCATAAATTTTCAAAAGAAAGGAATGTTTACCTGTAATATTATGCAATTCTACAACCTCGGGAATGGATTGCAAATGCTGATAAACTTGATTATGCGTTCGCTGTTCCACCAAATTTATCTGCACCCCAACAAAGGCCAAAGTGTTATAGCCCAGTGATTTAGCATAAGGTTGGTAGGTTCTGTGATTTATAAGTTGGTATTCAATCATTTTTTGAAGTCGCTGATGAATAGCTGACCCCGTAACTTTGCATTGCCGGCCAATTTCGCTAACGGGGATGCGACAATCTGACTCAAGAATTTTCAAGATTTTCCGATCCAATCCATCCAAATGATAGCTCACTTCTCCCCCTCCTCTTTTTCATTTTCATAAAAACCATGATACTCCTCAACCATGGATTTTTGAACAGTTTCCCGCTCGTCAAACTCATTGTCGGCAAATAATTTAAGTTGATTCTCCGGCTGAACTTGGTCAAGCCATGCCTTCAAACGCGGCATCATTTCATCAATTCCATTACGAATATTACGCTTGACAAATTTGTTGATGGTTGTTGACTCCAATTCTGCACATTTCTCTAAAACTTCATACTCCCGCTTAGAGAATTTGAAAGTTACCTTGCGATACCTGTGCTTCCGATGTTTTCCGGTTGATGCCATAAATACTTCAGGTTGATACTGAACTCAAAAATATATATTCTTAAGATTGGTAAACAGAGCCTTAGACCATTTTTTTTCCATACTTTATTAACAAATCCACCAAGCGATTTACATCATCAAGACTATTATACTTGCTAAATGAAATCCGAACCGGCACATAATCTTTATCACGCCCTAAAGCCTTGATAACGTGCGATATATTCATCACGCCGGAAGAACAAGCCGAGCCACCGCTAACGGAAATTCCGGCCACATCAAGACTAAAAATAATCATCTTTTTGAAATGTGTAAGTGGAAGTGCCAGGTTTATAATACTGTGAATTCCATTGATATCGCCATTAAACTCAACAAATGGCAACTCATCTTTGATGCGATTGACCAAAAATTCTTTCAAAAAAGTAAGATGCTTAGTTATTTCAGGCATCTCACTATAAGCAATTCTCAATGCTTCAGCCATCCCAACAATTGCCGGCAAATTTTCGGTGCCGGCACGCATATTTCGTTCTTGTGCACCACCGAATAATAACGGATTGATTTTTATACCCTTACGAATGTATAAGAAACCGATTCCCTTCGCACCATGAAATTTATGCGCCGATCCAACCGCAAAATCTAAAAAGCATTGGGAAAAATCCATAGGAAACTTCCCAACTGACTGCACGGTATCCGAGAAAAAATAGGCGCCATTTTCGTGACAAAGATTTGCAACCTTTTTTAAAGGCAACAAATTGCCCAATTCATTATTTGCATGCATCAAGGCCACCAAACTATTTGGATTTTGCCCTAAAGTTTGCTCTAAGAAGGAAAGATTGATATGACCATCAATATCGAATGGAATAAAGGTTACCGGAACATTTTTCTCTAAGGCAATATTTCTAACCGACTCGAGCACTGCAGGATGTTCCAACTGTGAAGTGATAATCCGGCTAATCTTTAAACCATCTATCACGCTTTTAATCAACAGATTAATAGACTCTGTTGCCCCCGATGTGAAAAAAATCTCAGAAGGCTCTGCCTTAAAAAGTGATGCAATTTTCAGTCGAGCTTCTTCAATATTCGACCGAGCCGCCACACCATCCTGATGAATGGAAGAAGGATTAGCCCAAACTTCATTCATCATCGACGTCATAACTTCCACCACCCGACTATCCATTGGAGTTGTGGCAGCATTGTCAAGATAAATGCGGTTACCCATTAAGCAAGTTCACGAATTTCACCTATAATTTTGGAGGCCAACAAATCAGCATTTGCCATAGAATTACTTTCGGCATAAATGCGAATGATAGGTTCGGTATTGGATTTACGAAGATGCACCCATTCGTTGGCAAAATTGATTTTAACACCATCAATTGTATTAACATCAAAATCAGAATATTTTTTAGCGATGGACTCTAATACCGAATCCACATTCATAGATGGGGCCAATTCAATTTTGTTTTTACTAATAAAATATGCAGGATAGGTTGCACGTAACTCGCTGACTTTCAATTTGCGCTTTGCAAGATACGTTAAAAACAACGCAATACCAACAAGAGCATCACGGCCATAGTGCAGTTCAGGATAAATTATGCCGCCATTACCTTCGCCACCAATCACAGCATCGGTTTCTTTCATTTTAGCCACCACATTCACCTCACCTACTGCCGCCGCATAATACTGAGCGCCAACAGATTCAGTGATGTCGCGCAGGGCACGAGTTGAAGATAAGTTTGAAACTGTATTTCCGATTTTACTTTGAAGGATATAATCGGCAACCGCTACAAGAGTATATTCCTCACCAAACATTTCGCCGTTTTCCATAACTATTGCTAATCGATCCACGTCAGGGTCAACAACAAAACCAACGTCCGCTTTTTTCTTCAAAATCAAGTTACTCAAATCCGTCAGATGCTCAGGTAGAGGCTCAGGATTATGAGGAAAATGGCCATTAGGCTCGCAATACAATTCGAAAACTTCATCCACACCAAGCTCACGCAAAAGAGCCGGAATTGCAATTCCACCAGTTGAATTAACTGCATCAATGGCCACTTTAAAATTTGCCTGCTGAATGGCTTCAACATCAACCAATTCCAAATCTAAAATATTCTCAATATGATGTTTAATGGAGTCATAATCACGATCGCAAGTGCCAATTTTATCGATATAAGACCATTCAAAATTATTTCTATCAGCGATTTCCAAAAGTTCACGACCTTCGGCATCATTGATAAACTCGCCCTTTTCGTTAAGGAGTTTGAGAGCATTCCATTGAGCCGGATTATGACTTGCAGTAAGGATGATGCCGCCATTTGCTTTGTGATAAGTGACCGCCATTTCAACGGTTGGCGTAGTGGACAATCCAAGATCAACCACATTTACACCCATAGCCATAAGAGTTCCGGTAACTAAACGGTTCACCATTTCGCCGGAGATTCGAGCATCGCGTCCAACCACAACTTTCATACTTTGGTTAGGGAATTTATTTCGTAACTGCAACGAATATGCAGCAGTAAATTTCATAATATCTGTAGGAGTTAAAGACTCACCGGCATGTCCGCCAATGGTGCCACGAATTCCTGAAATTGATTTTATTAGTGTCATAAATATCTGTATTTAAACCATATAAACAAAGTGCATTTTCCTAATCAAATGGCAAAAGAGTCATCCAATTTGGGTTGGCAAATGAACATAATTTTTCTGAAAGTCGAAACTATAAATGTTTAAAATCAAGCATTTAATCTTTCCCTAATATCCTTGCCTGACGGATTTTGGAAAATCGCTAAATCGAAATGCGGAATTACCGCCAGAACATGGTCAAAAATATCAGCTTGAATATTTTCGTAAGCACCCCACTCCTGCACCTTACTAAATACGTAAATCTCTATTGGTAAGCCTTTTTCGGTGGGCTGCAATTGTCGAACAAGAAAGGTCATTGTATGGTGGATCTCCTTTTTCGCTTTCAGATAAGCATTAAGATACGCTCTAAAAACCCCAATATTTGTTTGTCGGCGACCATTGACCTCAACTGTAGCATCGACACCATTTTCTTCGTTATACATTTTCAGTTCAACCTCTTTCGTCTCAATATAATCTTTAATCAATTGAAATTTAGCATATTTCGACAACATTTGCTGATCAGCGAATTTTATACTATTCATATCAATAAAAACCGACCTCTTTATGCGTCTTCCACCGGATTCTTCCATTCCGCGCCAATTCTGAAAACTTTCGCTAATGATAGAATAAGCAGGAATGGTGCTGATGGTTTTATCCCAATTTTGCACCTTTACAGTCGTGAGAGCAATATCCGTAACCACACCATCCGCTCCAAATTTGCTCATGGTAATCCAGTCTCCTAACCGCACCATATCGTTAAAAGAAATCTGGATGCCGGCCACAAAACCCAATATCGAATCCCGAAAAATCAGCATTAAAACTGCCGCAAAAGCTCCTAATCCACCGAGAATCACTAATGGAGACCTGCCGAGAAAAACAGAAACAATAACAATCACTGCAAATGAAATGATTACAATCTGTATTGTTTGAATATAACCTTTGATTGGCCGATTTTTGGAACCTTCATAAGTCAGATAAATATCATTGACTGACCTCAGAAAACTATTGATAATCAATACTAAAAGCACCACAAGATAAATCTGTACAGCACCAGTAATCAAGGAATTCCAGTGAATGGCATGTACAAAAAGTTTATCGCTGACGCTTAAAAAAAGAAAAACCGGAATCAGATGATAAACCCGTTTAAAAAAACGATTTTGAAATAGAATATCGTCCCAGTTGGTTTTCGACATTCGGATGGTTCTCCGCAAAATAGAATTACCCACTTTTCGAATGACAACATCCAAGATAAAGGATAAAATAAGTGCAAAGATTAATACAAAAAAATCCGTTAAGCTTTCTGCCGGCGACTGGGACAATCCCCCTTCGATGAGCAAGTCGGTTAACCAATGCGAAAACTTTTCAATCATAACTATATTATTTAGTTGCTGTTTGCAAAAATAATGGTTTTGACTGAATAGATTGGATTAAAAATAAAAAGTCGCAAGAATTTGAAATTCAAGCGACTACAAAATATCTTAATGAGATTTATCCAGCTTGCATTTTTTCAGCACCGGGCAACATTCCTTGAAGTTTGGAAGGCTCATGAATCAAAATTGGAATATGCTGTGGACAAATCCAATATGCGGTGGATTGATAGCTAAGTTGAACTAAAGGCACTTGTTGGTCGTCTCTTTTACAAAAAACGCATTCCTTATTGTGTTGATTTTCCATTAGATAAGATTTTAAAATTATATACTACAAATATGTGGTATTTTTGTTTATCGGCAACAAATTGTTTGTTATTTTTTGTACAACTATTGAAAAAGGGAGCTTTATAAAACACCACCAACCTTAATAAATAATTAAATTAGATGCAATTATCTCCAACTTAGATAACATGGCTTGTGAAGGTAATCGAGCCTGCCCCATTCTGCCATGGGCATCTCCTTGAGTGACCGCTTGGATTCTCTCTAAAAAAAAAGCACCTGATGGCGCTAAGTTGGCGGAGAGACAGGGATTCTCCCCAAGGGATTCCAATGGAAGAACTCTGGGGCTGGTTGCCCGAACAACGGTTTTCGAGACCGCCCCATTCTGCCATGGGCATCTCCTTGAGTGACCGCTCTGGCCTCTCTCCATAAAAAAAAGCACCATAAGGTGCTTCTGTGGCGGAGAGACAGGGATTCTCCCCAAGGGATTCCAATGGAAGAACCCTGGGTCCGGTTGCCCGAACAACGGTTTTCGAGACCGCCGCAATCTCCCTAAGGGATTCCTTTGGAAGACCACTCTGCCATTTCTTGAAGGACAGAAGTACATCTTTTTTTCCTATCG
>JAFGWF010000063.1 GCA_016937295.1 Bacteroidales bacterium | reverse complement strand
ATTTGCTGTTCATCTTCCTTTTTGCAAATCAATAGTGAGTCCTTTTTGACGGCAACGATGTAGCCATCTAAACCCTGAACCACCACTAATTTGTTATCCGGTGCATTTATCACGCAATTATTTGAATTATAAGTCATTACATTTTTGCCTATGATAGCATTTGCATTAGAATCCTTGTCAATCATATCATAAAGCGATCCCCAAGTTCCTAAGTCGGACCAACCAAAATCGCTTGCAAAAACATACACATTTTCGGCTTTTTCCATAATTCCGTAGTCGATAGAAATATTAGGACAAATAGTATATGAATCCTTTATAAAAGCAGGTTCGTTTGGAGTGTGATAAATGCCAAGTCCTTTTTCGAAAATACCATTTACTTCGGGAAGATGCGTCCGAAAAGCGTTGATAATAGTTTTTATGTTCCAAATAAATATTCCGGCGTTCCACAGAAAATCGCCACTTTTCAGAAAAGAAATAGCCATATCAAGCGCGGGTTTTTCTGTGAAAGTTTTTACTTTTCGGATTTCAGAGTTTTCGTCATAAGCCTCATTTTCACTGTATTGAATATAGCCATAGCCTGTATCGGGTCGGCTAGGTTTTATGCCGAGTGTAAGAAGCCATTCATTTTTTTCGACCTGAAACAAACCTTCATTAACCACGCGCACAAACTCATCTTCATTCATAATAACGTGGTCCGAAGGAGCAACAACAATATTGGCATCCTGATTTTTCTCATAGATTTTATAGACGGCATAAGCAATACAAGGGGCCGTATTTCTCATGCTTGGCTCACCAAGAATTTGGGTATCGAGAATGGACGGCAACTGCTCTTGAACGGTTTTGCGGTAGGCTTCGTTGGTTACGATAAAAATATTCTCTTTAGGACATATTTTTGCCATTCGGCGAAAAGTTTGTTGAATAAAAGTTTCGCCAACTCCGAGAATATCAATAAATTGCTTAGGGTGAGCCGTTTGACTCATAGGCCAAAACCGTGATCCTACACCACCGGCCATAATAATACCGTAATTGTTTTTCATAGCAGTTATATTAAATCAAGATTAACGTGAACAAAACCCAAACGAACAAGCCTCAAAAGAGGAAATTTCAATTAAAAAGCCGAAATTAATTCGGATGACCTATCAATGTCAAATTAAATTGTGCGCTGCACCTCTTTTTCATGATAGCCCTCGATGATGTCGCCGACTTTTATATCGTTAAAATTCTCGATATTCAGACCACATTCGAAGCCTTTTGTAACCTCTTTCACATCGTCTTTAAAGCGTTTCAGCGAGCCAAGAAGTCCGGTATAAATTACGATACCATCGCGAATAACCCGAATTTTATCTTTGCGGTTGATTTTTCCATCAAGCACATAACAACCGGCAATTGTACCCACTTTTGTGATTTTAAAGACATCTCTAACTTCAATATTACAGACTATTTCTTCTACAATATCAGGACTTAACATGCCTTCCATAGCGAGTTTGATTTCTTCAATTGCTTTGTAAATAACCGAGTAGAGACGAATATCTGTTTGTTCCTTTTCAGCCAATTTTCGCGCAGCTAAAGAAGGTCGCACTTGGAAACCGATAATGATTGCATCAGAAGCCGAAGCCAGAATCACGTCAGCTTCATTGATTTGCCCGACTGACTTATGAATAATGTTGACCGCGATTTCTTCGTTGGACAATTTAACTAACGAATCACTTAAAGCTTCCACGGAGCCGTCCACGTCACCTTTAACGATGATGTTAAGCTCTTTGAAATCGCCAATAGCAAGACGTCTTCCGATTTCGTCCAAGGTAATATGCTTCTTGGCGTGAACGTTTTGTTCACGTTGAAGTTGTTCGCGTTTATTTGCAATGGATTTAGCTTCATGTTCATCTTTCAACTGTTTGAAAGTGTCGCCGGCTAAAGGAGCTGAGTTAAGACCCAGAATAAGAGCAGGTTGCGCAGGTCCGGCTTCTGTTATACGCTTATTACGTTCGTTATACATGGCTTTAATTTTACCCCATGTAGTACCGGCAATGATGATATCGCCAATTTTTAAAGTACCATTCTGAACGAGTACGTTGGCAACATAACCTTTACCTTTGTCGAGGAACGCTTCTAAAACCGCACCTTTTGCCATACGTTCCGGGTTTGCTTTCAAGTCGAGAAGCTCGGCCTCAAGGAGAATTTTTTCCATGAGTTCATTCATATTCGTACCTTTCTTAGCCGATATATCCTGACTTTGGATTTTTCCGCCCCAGTCTTCGACTAATAAATTCATGCCGGCAAGCTGTTCTTTGATTTTCTCAGGATTCGCTCCGGGTTTATCTATCTTATTAATAGCAAATATGATAGGCACTCCGGCAGCTTGAGCGTGGTTGATGGCCTCCTTAGTTTGAGGCATGATGCTGTCGTCCGCTGCAACAACAATAACTGCAATGTCAGTAACTTTGGTACCACGAGCACGCATAGCAGTAAAAGCTTCGTGACCGGGAGTGTCGAGGAAAGTGATTTTCTTGCCATCTTCCAATTCAACTTCGTAAGCACCAATATGTTGCGTAATTCCTCCGGCCTCACCGGCAATAACATTTGTGTTGCGAATATAGTCAAGAAGCGACGTTTTTCCGTGATCGACGTGACCCATAACCGTTACGATAGGAGCACGAGGAACAACATCTTCAATAGCGCTTTCTTCGTCGGCAATAGCTTCCTCACTCATCACCTCGGCGTCAACAAATTTCACTTCATAACCAAATTCTTCGGCAACAATCACCAAAGTTTCCGCATCGAGACGCTGATTGATTGACACAAACATACCTAACGACATACAGGTAGCAATAATCTGATTTACGTTGACGTTCATCATATTAGCTAAGTCGTTAGCCGATACAAACTCCGTAACTTTCAGAATCTTCTGTTCTTTTTGTGCTCTTTCGATTTCCTCCTGATGCTCTGCTTCAAACTTATCACGTTTTAGGCGGCGATGTTTTACGGAAGTTGATTTCTTTTTATCGCTTAATCGTGCAAGAGTTTCCTTAATCTGTTTTGAGATATCTTCGTCTGTAATTTCGGGTTTTGGAGCCGGTTTTTTCAGTTTCTTAGGATTCTTATTTTTTCTTGCAAGATTTTCCTTTTCATTGGTCGTAGCATTAGGTGTAGAAACCTTATCAGGCTGAATGCGTTTTCTTTTGCGTTTTCGTTTCGATAAAGTTTCGTCATTAGAGCTCCCAACGGGTTTCTTCTTGGTAAATTTTTTCTCTACTGGCAATTCCATTTTACCAAGAACTTTTGGCCCCGTAAGCGACTCATATTGAGTTTGAATAAAATTTGAATCCCTTTTAGTATCTACAACAGGTTTTTGTTCCTGAGTCGGTTTCACCTCCTGAGTTGGTTTCACCTCTTGAACCGGTTTTTTGAAATCGGGACGAGAGTCACCGGCAGGTCGGTTTTTCTGATTATCGTTGCGCTGCTGATTTCTATTATCAGGTTGGCGTTGCGACTGGTCTCTATTAGGTTGACCTGGTTTTCGGTTATCCTGATGTCGGAACTTTTCTTTCGGCTTTTTTACCGGACGATTGGTAGCATTAAGAAGGTTATCGGCCAATTTACCGAGAACTTTTGGTCCTTTAAGTGGCTCAGATTCAACATCTGGCGAGTCGGATGAAGAAGTTGTCGGTTTATCAGCAACAACAGGAGTTTCTTCAATCTTAACATCTTGTTTTTCGATAGGTGCAGGTTTTTCCACCATGGGAGCAATTGGGTCTGCAATAATTTTTTCAACCGGTTTTTCCACTGTTTTTGGCGCATCAACAACGGGATGTTCAACAGGATCCGGTGTTTTTGGTTTTAGTTCAACAACCGGTTCAACATCGGCCTCCACTTTAGGCTCAACTTTGGGCTCAACTTTGGCAGCAGGCTTAGGATTCAGGTCAATCTTTCCTAAGATTTTCGGGCCGGTTTTTTCGGGGACCTTTATTTCAGCGGGTTTTGGCTCAGTGCGTTCTTTCGGGGCTTTCTCAATAATCTTTTCCTTAACCTCAACCGACAATTCGTTATCGTCTGTGGTGGAAATAGTAGCCTCAATAGTCACATTTTTTCTGGGCTTACGTTCTTTAGCCAACTCCGAAGAGGCTTCTTTTTCACTTTTAGACGCGGCAAATTCCTGAGAAAGAAGCGAATAAGCATCTTCAGAAAGTTTGGCATTTGGTGAATTTTCCACTTCGATACCTTTTTTCTGGAGAAACTCAATTATGGTATTGGTTCCCTGATTAAACTCCGCTGCTACTTGTCTTAAACGTTTTGCTACCATAAGTAATTTAATGGTTTATACTTAACTAATTGAATTTAAATAAAATAATTTTATTCAAACTCAGCGCGTAAAATTCTTACGACTTCTTTAATAGTTTCTTCCTCTAAGTCGGTTCTCTTAACGAGTTCTTCAACTTTCAAATCGAGAACGCTGCGAGCCGTGTCGCAACCCATACTTTTAAGTTCGTCGATAATCCACTGGTCGATTTCATCGCTAAACTCTTGAATGTCAACATCCTCCATATCTTCATCAGTATCGCGATACACATCAATTTCGTATCCGGTAAGACGTCCGGCTAATTTGATATTAAACCCACCTTTACCTATGGCCATCGACACTTGGTCGGGCTTAAGGTAAACATTGGCTTTTTTGCTATCCTCGTGCACTTCGATTGAAGTGATGCGAGCTGGGCTAAGAGCGCGTTGGATATATAGTTGAAGGTTAGGAGTGTAGTTGATAACGTCAATATTTTCGTTACGAAGCTCACGAACAATACCGTGGATACGAGAGCCTTTCATTCCCACGCAAGCGCCAACGGGGTCGATGCGGTCGTCGTAGCTTTCTACGGCCACTTTTGCTCTTTCGCCAGGTTCACGAACGATATTTTTGATTGTAATAAGACCGTCGAAAACTTCCGGAACTTCCGATTCAAAGAGGCGCTCAAGGAAAACCGGAGACGTACGAGAAAGGATAATTACAGGAGTACCGTTACGCATTTCCACTTTTAGAACGATGGCTTTGATTGTGTCGCCTTTGCGATAATAATCGGAAGGAATTTGTTCTGATTTAGGTAAAATCAGCTCAATGCCATCGTCGTCAAGCACAAAAATTTCCTTTTTCCAGACTTGATAAACCTCACCGGTGATGATTTCACCAACGCGATCCTTATACTTTTTAAATTCGTTATCATTTTCAAACTCTTGAATTTTTGCAGCAAGATTTTGGCGAATGGCCAATACTTCGCGGCGACCGAAATCGGAAAGTTTCACTTCTTCCGAAACCTCCTCACCAATTTCAAAGTCGGGTTCAATCTTAATAGCCTCGCTGTAAGCAATTTGGATATTTTCGTCTTCTACCGCGTCGTCGGCAACAACCTCGCGGTAGCGCCAAATTTCCAAGTCTCCTTTTTCCACATTCACAATGATGTCGAAATTGTCGTTGTCGTTATATTTTTTGAACAAAACCGAACGAAAGACTTCTTCGAGGATTTGCATCATAACCTGACGGTTAATATTTTTGAATTCTTTGAATTCCGAAAAGGATTCAACTAAGTTGACAGTGTTCATTATCAATTATTTAAAACTAATTTCTACTTTCGATTCTTTAATTTGTTTTATTTCGATTTGTACCAATGGATCGACTTTTTCCTTAATTTCCTTCTTTGTCAGAGTGCGGTTCAGGACAATTTTATCGGGAAAAACTTCCAAAAGTTGACCAGAAAGAACTTTGCCATCGACTGTGGTAATTTTGAGATTTCGGTTAAGATTTTTCTCATATTGACGCAACATAACCAAGGGTTCACCTAAACCAAAGGAGGTAACTTCGAGGGAGAAATCCTCTTCGTCACGGTTGAGGTGATTTTCGATATGCCGACTTATAGAGATACACTTATCGATGCTTACGGCAGAGTCGGAATCGACCACAACGCGGATAGCATTTGAGGGTGAAATCGTTAGGCTCACCAAAAACAGGTCGGTACCTTCCGTTTTCTGCTCGATTAAGTCTTGAATTTTCTGATTGTTGATCATGGATATCTGATTAAAAAGAAAGGGGATAAGCTCCCCTTCTAACAAAACTCCTTACGTCGTTGGTGACACGCACCAATAGCTAAAAGCTCAAGTTGACCCACCAGGATTCGAACCTAGACAGACAGAACCAAAATCTGTAGTGCTACCATTACACAATGGGTCAATCTCCCTCATTTGGGGCTGCAAAGGTAAAATATTTTTCTAATCGCGCAAGAGGAGATTTATTTTTTTTCGGGGGAGGAAAATGGGGGGAGAATTGGGAGGTTTTTTTTCGAGCGAGTCACATATTCTTAGTTGCAATCTGAATTCAACTTCATTTCTACCTAAAATAAAAAAACAAAACAATAAATTACTGATTTCTAAACCTGTAAAAATCTAATTAATCAACTATATTTTTGCTGAAATTATTTCAACATCGAGTTTGTTGTTCTTAAAAAAATCGGAATCATCAGTAACAATTATCCACTTTTTTTGCCTTGCTAATTCTAAATAATAGCTGTCATTGAAATCACAATTCTCTAACTCTGAAAGCACATTATCAAAATTAATAGAATTGAATTCGTCAGTTGTTTTTTCTGTTTGATTACGAATCTGATTTAGAGCGAATTTTATTTCTTTAATGGTTTCAATATAAGCATCGGATTTTACAAAATCTTTTTTGTAATCTTTGTTTACATTCTTCGGATTTTTTAACCAATTCTTATATTCAATTCTCAACCAGGCATTGCAAAATTCCGAAAGCACGAGCGAGTTAATCCAAATGCAAGCCGAAACCATATTTACCAGTTTAAAAAAGTCGGAATACTTTTTTTGCTGTTCTTTTTTAGCATTAGCAATAGGACAAAAGAGAAACATCCAAACATTGTTATCAAAAAAGAAAACATCACTTGATTTTGGTTGATAAGTACTAATATCGTGAACCTTAGTCATCTCCTAAAACTTCATTTACAGAATTATCGAAACTTTCGGGGTTTTCAAAATATTCCTTTGCCCTTTTAATTGCTTTTGAAAACAAATACTTATCCTCATCCTTCACATTCTCCAATTTAAGATTTTGGTTCAATTCTTCGCTGGTATATTTGCTATAAAGCTGTCCAATACAAGCATTTAGAAAAGCTGTGATAATTAAGTCAATATTTTGAAAATCAAGAGTTACTTTGAGATTATTTGAAAAAGCTTTATCAATTTTCTGAAAAATCAAATCGCCGTCAGTTACGCTTACTGCTGCATCGCCACCGACTTCATCGTAAATTCTTAGGATTATTGGAGAATTTTCCATCTGATTATTAATTGGTTATAAGTATATTTATAAATACTTAAATAATGAGCAAAGATACTAAAATTCTATTTCAGTTGTAGGTTCATTTTTAAGATAGTAAAAGGAGCTATCATCAAGATTAAACTCCAAATTTGCAATCGTACCGGGAAAATGAGTCTCTAAATCATCTTTAAACTCACCCTTTTTATCAAATTGCCAATAACCATCACTAGAAACTATTTGGACTTTTCCTTTATTCATTTTCACAAACTCGAGCATCAATTTTAGGCCAAGCCCACCAGGAATATTATTGGATTTAGGCTTCGTAGTGTTATTTTCTGATATTGCCCATTTTATCGCATCCTTACCTGAAATACTACTCATTAAAAATTCAGAAACATTCTTTTGAATAGTTTTTCCTAAATCAACGATTGTAAAATCAATTCTTGGTGGAATTTTATTTGGGAAAAATTGTCCACAACTATACACATAATTGCAATCTCCATGAATAATAGCATTGCTATAAATCTCGAATATACTTCTGATGATTTCTTTCTTGGCATTCCTGCTAAGTTTCGGAAAATCAGGTTTGTTTATCAGTTCAGATTCAAGAAAGTTTTTAATCTGCTTTTCTTCAGTCAGTTTATTTTTACGATACTTGATTGTTGTATTGTTTGTATCCTCTATTTTTTCACCACTGAAATTAGCCAAAAAATGATTCTTACTAAAGATTTCTTTTTGCTTTGATTGCAAATTTATAAGATTGACTTGATTAAGATTAGCTTGAGCTTCATTAATTATTGCCCCCAAAACTGCACATAAGTTAGCTTCGAACCAAATGTTTTTACTGAAATCCAATTCAATCTTCTCCAAAAAATACTTATTTAATTCCGAATTCAATTCTGAAAGAAACCTATATCCTTCAAAGTCGCTACGTATTGTGGGTGGAATTTTGATTTTCATTTAGTTATAATAATCGCATATTTCTAATTCAATTGATCTTTTAAATACAACAATGCAGGATTTTTTTTCTCTAATAAAACATCCAAAAATCTCTCGTAATTTTTTAGCCTGTTCAAAATTACGCTGTGAAGCTCATTAGGTTTTTGAGGCAAATTATACGATTCCATTTTTATCTCACTTAGCTTTCCGGCAGCAATGACCCAATCTTCCAATTTTACTTTTAAAACTAAAACTTTGTTTTCCTTATTATCGGTATAAACTTTTACACCATATTTCTCCTCAATCAATATCAGATTCTTCTCGTAGGATGATTTATTGCAACCATCATCTTCATCGACCATGGCAATGTTTCCTGAATTTTTAGCCAAATTTTTAAGAGCTGTACCCTTACCATTTCGATGATATATTTGTTTGCTTTTTACCCCAAGTTTTTTCACAAGCAATTCATCCGGGTTACACTCAATATGCACTTTTTTCATATCAAATCAGGTTGTCAAAATTAAAAAACACATCCGAACTTAGATCAAGCACTTTAGAAATTTGTTCCTCATCTAAAACATTTACTTGAGTTTCATAATTTTCCATTTTTATCAAACATACATTTAAGTCTTCAATCTTAGACTTTTGAATTAAATTTTCAAGTAAATAAGGATTATGTGTAGTTATAAAAAACTGATTGGTGGGGTCAAGGGCAAAGCTTTCTGCTAAAAATTTAGTATAAAGAGGAAATGTGTTTGTTTCAGGTTCATCAAAAAGTAACGTACAATTTTGATTAGTTTTTAGTGCAAGAATATAAAATATAACACGTTGAACAGTTTCTGAAAGAGATTGGTAGGGATAGCTGTAAATAATATCATCTATTACTTTGCTAACAACAATGGTGTTTTCTGCAGGATTAAGATTTAATGAAAATCCAAAAGATTTGAGAAAATCAGAAACCCATTTTCTATTTTCGGGATTCGATATTAATAATCCTGGAATGTTGGTCCCGTTCGGCACATTCAGATGAGGTAAAAAAGCAGCTTCAAACTTTTCAAATCTGGTATATTCATAATATCTAACATTGGTTTCAACATTATCGCCATCGCGTGAAATTAAACCAGTAAAGTGAAATTTAGTTGGATTTTGTTGCGAATTTTTATCAAAATAGAAGTTGATTTTGTTTTCAATAACACCATTTTCAGCTATTGCAAACTCTAAAACAGTTTCATGAGCATCTGTAATCACTTCAATCGGACGATTTATATTATTATCAAAAAACAAGCTATTAATATCTTTATATCTAAATATTCTTTTTGATAAACTTTGACCATTTTGTTCCAGATTATAATCAATTGCATTTTGACTTTTCAATGCCAAAGCTTCTACAATATTACTTTTACCACTATTGGGATTACCAATAAAAATATTGAGTTTTTTACATTTTAATTTCAAGTCTTTTATCGATTTGAAATTTTTAATTTGAAGTTCTTCTATCATGATTATTCTCAATTGGTTATGCAAACATAAATAAAAAATATTATTATGATTTATTAAAATTTTCAATCACCATAATCCCCTTCTCAAATCCCTGAATTTCAATCAAATTGAAGTGCGTGATTTTATAATTAGAATCTTTGAGAATTTCAGCAATGGTCATCTATATCTAATTTTGAATTTACGCCCAAAATTACATTTTAATTAAATTTAAAAACTGTTTAATTCCCATTTAACTTAATTCCCAAAAAATCACTGTTTTCGGTGATGCGAAAAAGTCCTTTTTAT
>JAFGWF010000003.1 GCA_016937295.1 Bacteroidales bacterium | reverse complement strand
CAGCGCCGATGATACTGCATTTAGTTGTGGGAAAGTAGGACGTCGCCCTATCTATCAAGCCCCGATTCAGTCGGGGCTTTTTTTTGTCCATGCCTCAAAAATGTGGCAAAAAAAAAGGCCTGAATTCTTTCAGACCTTTTCGGGTAGTAGATGGGACTCGAACCCACGACCCTCGGAACCACAATCCGATGCTCTAACCGGCTGAGCTACAACTACCGTAAAACGGACGCAAAAGTAATGCTTTTATTGTTTCTCTCAACATGAAATTTTAAAAATCTCTCGTTATGTTTTTTTATATTTTTGCGAAACATGAACAAAGTTTGTATGATTCATCCCAAACCTAAGCTTCTTTTAATTTTTGAACTTGACTTTTTTTATAGAACTTTCGATGATAACTCGATCCTTAAAGCCTATGCTCGAAGTTTATCTCGTTTTTTTGATCTTGCTGTAATTAGTTTTTCTAAGACTCCTGTTTCACATAGTGCCTATGATTTACAGACTGTTGTGGATGATAATCTCATCCTTCTTAATTTTACGTTCAAGGAGTCTTCATGCCTTTTGTTGAATGTTCAAAGACAACGTAATGTTTTCAATATGGCTTCCGAAATTCTTTTAAAAACTTGGTCAAAACCAATGCACATCCTTTATTATTCTTGTTTCCCTTATAACTTGAACTCCACATTTTTTAATAATTTGCCTCTCTTTTATTTGCCTCTTAATTATTATCGTTTTTATCGACACACATCTCTCTTGTATTTGCCGAAGAATACAACGGGTAAATTGAAATTTAACCTCGCTGACTTTACTAATTATAATGTAGATTTTTTCCCTTATCCTGTTTTTCACGATTATGATTTTGACGCCATTAGTTCAGATGAGTTGCTATTTGTATTTTGGATAAATTCTACAGGAGATTTTTCTTTGATCGTTAATATGCTTCAAAAATATTCTTACCTATATAGAAATAAAATTTGTATTTATACGAATTCTGATAAACTTAAAAAAAGTATTCGTCGAAATACAAATTTGGACATTGTTTTTATTGATTCAGATAGTTTAATGTCAAAATCGTTTTATAAAGGTATTCTTTTCGGTGATTTCCAGGTTGTTACAAGGCTAATGTTTTTCTTTCTTCAGAAAAGGATTCCTGTTTTAACTTTTCTTGATTATATGCCGGATTTTTTTAATATTGAATTCATGTTGGAATATGTTTCAGTTTTAAATTGGAAGACTGTAGAAATAACTATTAATCAGTTTCTTCAAAAGGATTCTATTATGATTAATGATGAAATTATGGATAACCTGAGAGAAGAATATGGGGGCGATTATATTGCGATTAAACTAAAACTGTTACTGGAACACCTTGACTCACATTAACATATTATTTTTGTGAACTTACTTGCTGCATTCTTGATTTACATGTTATCGAATTGTTAAGGATAAATTCATAAGTTTAGATGGATTGTGTATAAAAATACATTAGTAAACTTTTTCCACGGTTATTGTTATTTTGTTAACACTTTTTTTAGAGCATCGAAAATAGTACTAATAACAGTAACTTTGCATGAAATTCGTATTCTTATATGTCGTTATTTATATAACCTATTGATAATAAACGTGATAAATTTTATGGTGAATTCATAATTCCAAATCACATTGTATATTAATAAAAAAAATATTTTTTTCGTTTTAAATATAAATTATTTGTTACTTTTGTTGATGAGAACAAACCTAATTTTAATTAAATATTTATACTATGAGAAAATTACTACTTTTTAGTTTTGCGCTGAGTGTGTGCTCACTTGGCTTTGCACAAAATGTGAACAGTTTTGAAGCTGTTCAAAAACAAAAAGCAACGAAAGTTGTTATCGATCAAGGCACTTTTAGTCTTAATGCTCCTATAAACAAAGTAAAAAGTGACATTAAAGGACCGGTTTCTTCAGTTGCAGTTTCCAGTTCGGCAAACGTTTATGGGTATCTTGTAGAAACACAAAGTGCGCTTACTGCCAATGCCGACATTAATGTCATTAGTTTTACTCACCGTGCCAATCCTGCAGTATTAGGCTCAAACTCTGGTGATATTGTGGTGAGTTTTTCAAAAGACATGGGGGCAACATGGAATCAAATCATGGCTTACCCTGCCGGAGCTGGTCCATATCACCGCTATCCCGGAGGCGTTATTCATAACCCAACCGGAAATACAAATCCTGACAATGCTTATGTGGTTACAATTGGCCCAAGTACTGATGGCTCAAACTGGGTTTCAATGTTTTCATCCAGCAACAAACTTGATAGTTCAGCTTTCCACCGTCAGCTTATTCCTTCTTATGGTACACTTCCAAGAAAGGGTTTCCAATCAACTTCTGATGGTAAGTTTCATGTGATTACAAGTAACTACGATGCTACTACCGGAAATTTAGATACTATCCGTTTGTATGAAGGGACTTGGGATGCTACCAATGAAAAAGTGGACTGGGTTTGTCATAAACTTGATGCAAATTTTGTTCAAGATGCAGCTGGTGAAGATTTTGCTTTCACTTGGGACTTTCATACTGCTTGGTCGAATGATGGAACAATCGGCTATTATTGGACAGTTGGTCGTGATTCTTCTCTTGATGTTCGTTCTTATCAACCTATCGTATGGAAAACCACAAACAGCGGAGCTACATGGTCAAAGATGCCGATTTATGATTTCTCTAATTTACCAGCAATTACAAATGATCTTCGTGAAATGTTAGGTACAACAACCAAGCGTCCTCAGTTTACTGCTGCTCTTGATGGTGTTGTAGATGCCAACGGAAATTTACACCTAATAGGAAAAATCGCCTCTGCTTTCTCTAATAATGATGATAGCCTTGGTTTTTATTTTTCACAAACGTTTAAAAATGGTATAGGTTTCAATAGTATTTTTGATGTGTTTACTACCTCAACCGGTTGGGACGCTTTCCTAATTGGCCGTGTTTATACCGTTGATGTTGATGATGCTGAAACTCCTTACGGTACTGTAGGTTGGGATTTGCGCTTGCAAGCTGGTAAATCCGCTGATGAAACAAAAGTCTTTGCTTCATGGACCGATACGGATACTTTGTTTGCGATGACTGCCTCCAATAATTTTCCAATGAATTCTTTCCCTGATTTGTATGTTGTTGGTATCAACACATTGAATGGAAATCGTACTGCTCCGTTAAATATTACTCAAGGAACCGGAATGGCCGGTGACGCATACTTCCATTATATGTCGGATTTGGTATTTGATAATTCCGGAACTTATGAAATTCCAATTACAGAATTGGATCTTGGAAATACTGATACCGAACCGGTATTTATTAACTACGTTAAAGGTATAACTTTAGCTTCAACCGATTTTGTTCCTAATCCAGGTATTGGTTTTGAAAAAACTGTAAATAACCAACTTACTGTTTCTCAGAATCAACCTAATCCATTTAGTCAAAATACTCAAATTCAAGTTAATTTAGAAGAGTCAGCTAACGTAAGTTTGACTGTTTACAATGTTGCCGGACAAAAAGTAATCGAAAATGATTATGGAAAAACAGCAGCAGGTAATCATACCTTAACTATAGATGGCACCTCTCTTTCAAGTGGAATTTATTTCTATACCATTGTTGCTGGTGATGCACAAATAACACAGAAAATGGTGGTTAGATAGTTCTGTATTTTATTTATAAATTGACCTGCATTCTTTTGGATGCAGGTTTTTTTTATGCTAAAAATATTATTTTGTAATTTAGAGTTATTCCAATTAAGGATTTTCCATGTGTAATTATCTGATATGTAAGGTGTAAAGATTAGAATTCTTATAAAAAAAAATCAATATTTAAATACTCCTGTGTATAAGAGAAAAACATATTTGAATATTAATTAATTTCGCACCGATTTTGAACAATGGTTTATTGATAATATGTTATAAAACAGATACTTATAAATGATCATTGTTAGTTTTTAACTAATTATGACGAAAACTTAATAATTATGGCAACTAAGAAAAATTTTATTACTTGCGAAGGTAATTACGCAGCCGCCTACATAGCATATATGTTTAGCGAAGTGGCAGCAATTTATCCTATTACGCCTTCCTCTGACATGGCAGAATACGTCGATCAGTGGGCAGCACATGGGAAGAAAAACATTTTTGGTAAGACAGTAATGGTTTCTGAGATGCAGTCGGAAGGCGGCGCTTCAGGTGCTGTTCACGGTTCATTGCAAGCCGGAGCTCTTACATCAACATTCACCGCCTCTCAGGGCTTATTGTTGATGATACCAAATATGTACAAGATTTCAGGCGAGCTTTTACCCGGAGTGTTTCATGTCAGTGCTCGTTCATTAGCAGCTCAGGCATTGTCAATTTTTGGCGATCATAGCGACGTAATGTCAACTCGTCAAGCGGGTTTTGCTATGTTAGCTACGGGCTCTGCACAGGAAATTATGGATATTGCTGGTATTGCTCACCTTGCTGCAATCAAAACCAGAATCCCATTCCTTCATTTCTTTGATGGATTCCGCACCTCTCATGAAATCATGAAAGTTGAGGCTATGGATCAAAATGAAATGGCAAAGCTTTTAGATTGGGAAGCTCTTAAGCGTTTCAAGCAGAACGCGTTGAATCCTGAAAATCCTGTTACACGTGGTACCGCTCAAAACCCAGATATCTATTTTCAGGCTCGTGAGGCGAGTAATCCTTTTTATGAAGTTATACCTGATGTTGTTGAGGATTACATGCTTGAGATACAAAAGATTACCGGTCGTGAGTACCATCCTTTTACTTACTATGGTGCTCCTGATGCCGAAAATATTATTATTGCTATGGGTTCAATTACCCACACTATTCAAGAGGTAGTTGATTATGAATTAGCTCAAGGAAAGAAGGTTGGTGTAATAACAGTTCATCTCTACAGACCATTTTCTGAAAAGTATTTTATGAAAGTGTTCCCAAAAACAGTCAAACGTATTGCTGTTTTAGATAGAACCAAAGAAATTGGTGCAAACGGTGAACCTCTCTATCTGGATGTTCGCGATTTGTTTTATGAAAAAGAGAACAAACCTATGATTATTGGCGGTCGTTATGGATTAAGCTCTAAGGATACTACTCCCGCTATGATTCTTTCTGTTTTCCAAAATCTTGAATCCGATAATCCGAAAAATCGCTTTACCGTTGGTATCGTTGATGATGTAACAAACCATTCTCTACCGCTTATTCCGGAAATTAGCGTTTCAAAACCAGGTACTTTTGAGGCAAAGTTTTATGGATTAGGTGCAGATGGAACTGTTGGTGCTAATAAAAATAGTATCAAGATTATTGGAAATAATACTGATAAATATGCTCAAGCTTATTTTGCTTATGATTCCAAAAAATCCGGAGGTTTTACGACTTCTCACCTTCGCTTTGGTGATAGTCCGATAAATTCACACTATCTCGTTAATCAGCCTGACTTTGTAGCTTGTCACGTTCCTGCTTATTTAACCAAGTATGATATGCTAAAAGGTTTAAAGAAAGGTGGTTCTTTCTTGCTAAATAGTATTTGGGATGAAGATGAAACAAAAGAAAGGTTACCCAATAATATTAAGCGTTATTTAGCTGAAAATGATATTAATTTATACATAATCAATGCTACAAAGATTGCGATGGAAATTGGGTTGGGTACAAGAACCAATACTATAATGCAGTCGGCTTTCTTTAAAGTTTCAGAGGTTATTCCCTATGATTTAGCTGTACGCGAAATGAAGGCATTCATTACCAAATCTTATGGCACCAAAGGGGAGAAAATTGTCAATATGAACTTTCAAGCGGTAGATAAGGGTTCTGAAGTAATTAAAGTCGATGTGCCCGCTGAATGGGCTAGCCTTGAAATTGAGAACGTAAACGAAACATCTGATAAGCCTGATTTTATTAAAAATGTAGTTGAAGTTATCAATGCCCAAAAAGGGGATAGTCTTCCTGTTTCAACTTTTACAGGAATAGAAGATGGAACGATACCTAATGGTACGGCAGCATACGAAAAACGTGGTATTGCAGTTCAGGTTCCGGAATGGACTGGTGACAGTTGTACTCAATGTAACCAATGTGCTTATGTATGTCCTCATGCCTGCATACGTCCATTTTTAATCACTCCTGAAGAGGCTGCAAACGCTCCTGAAGGTACTGACATGGTTCAAGGAAAAGGACCAATTAAAGATTATCAATATCGAATTTCTGTTTCTGTGTTAGATTGCACAGGATGTGGAGTTTGTGTTGAGGTTTGTCCATCTAATCCTAAATCTCTTGAAATGGTTCCACTTGGAGATAAATTGGACGAAGTAGATCGTTGGAATTATTTGCACAAAGTTGTTGGTTATAAGGAGGATGTGGTTGATAAGTTTAAAAATGTCAAAAACTCTCAATTTGCCCAACCTCTGTTTGAGTTTAGCGGAGCATGTGCAGGATGTGGCGAAACTCCATACATCAAAGCTGCTACTCAGTTGTTTGGCGAAAGAATGTTGATTGCAAATGCTACCGGTTGTTCTTCCATTTATGGAGGAACTGCTCCTTCCACTCCATATTGCAAAAATGAGAAAAGTGGCAAAGGTCCGGCATGGGCCAATTCATTATTTGAAGATAATGCGGAGTATGGATATGGAATGGCTATTGGTGTTCGCAAAATTCGTGAGGGTTTATGTTCATCTATGAAAGAAGCTATTGAGAGCAATAATCTTTCTGAGGAATTGACGGTTGCAATGCAAGAATGGATTGATGGAATGAATGATACAGTTAAGTCTGAGCAGGCTACTGAGAAGCTTTTACCATTAGTTCAAAATGATTCAAGTGATATTGCCAAACATGTTTTTGATAATAAACACTACCTTATCAAGAAATCCGTCTGGATAATTGGAGGTGACGGTTGGGCTTATGATATTGGCTTTGGTGGACTTGATCATGTTATTGCTTCCGGCGAAAATGTTAATATCTTAGTTTTAGATACCGAAGTTTATTCCAATACAGGAGGTCAGGCATCTAAATCTTCAACAACAGGTCAGGTTGCTAAATTTGCCGCAACCGGTCGTCATACTCGTAAAAAGTCTCTGTCGTCGATTGTCATGACTTATGGCTATGTTTATGTTGCGCAGGTTGCTATGGGCGCTAGTCAATCTCAATTCTTTAAAGCTTTGAAAGAAGCAGAAGAATATGATGGCCCATCTGTTATTATTGCATATTCGCCATGTATCGCTCATGGTTTGAAAGCCGGAATGAATCATGCTGATGATGAAGAAAAATTTGCAGTTGATTCAGGATATTGGCAGATGTTCCGTTATAATCCCCTACTTGAGAAGGAAGGTAAGAATCCTATGGTATTAGATCAGAAAGAACCAAATTGGGATTTGTTCCAACAGTTTATAGATAGTGAAGTTCGTTTTGCTTCTCTGAAAAAATCCTTCCCGGAACAAGCTTTGGAATTACAGAAAATGGCTGTCAATGATGCCAAGTGGCGCTACTACCAATTGAAGCGTATGGCCGAAATGCCACCCATTGAGTTTGAGTAAACATTAGTTTTTAAATAAATAAAAGCCATCTTTTAAAGGTGGCTTTTTTTGTTTTTGGTATGATATAAAGTGCTAATTTGCATTCAAATACTAAATTTTTAATTATGAAGAAATCTTATATTATTCTTGCCGTTTTGGTAATTCTTGTAGTGGGTCTTTCCTTTGGTTTTAAGTATTTATTAGATCGAGCTCCAATATTTACAGGTTATGCCGCAAAAGAAGTCGCTTCTCAATTATTTGTAAATAATCGTGATTTTGAATCCGTTAAACAAAATGATATTAATTTTTCACTGATACCTTTATCCTCTATCACAGTGGATACGCTAAATAAAGAGGTGACTACAAATTTTTTAGGATTTGCCAAGCAAAAAGCGGTCTATCGTGATGGTTTAGGTTGTGCTTTAATCGCTGATGGAAATGAAGATTTTGCAAAGTCGATTTATTCCAATGTGCCAATTTTGCCTTCAAATCCTCAAGATGTTTTTTGGCCTATGGGTGAAAAACTTCGTGATACCATTATGCCTTCTGTTGATATTGACGAACTTCAACAAGTTATTGATTCCTTTTCTTCCGTTGGAAAAACTCGAGCAATAGTTGTGGCCATTGATACGCTGATGATGTTAGAATCTTATGCAAATGGTTTTGATAAAGACACAAGGATTTTAGGATGGTCGATGACAAAATCAATCACGAATGCTTTTATTGGAATTTTGGTGAAACAGGGATTATTGGATATTAATAGTCCTGCACCAATAGGGGAGTGGGCTAATGATAATCGAAAGAATATCACACTACGACACTTGCTTACTATGACAAGCGGATTGAAGTGGGTAGAAGACTATGGCGATATCTCTGAAGCGACCATAATGCTTTACCAAAAAGGAGATGTTGGTAATTATGCGATTTCGACACCATTGGCTTTTCCTCCCGATTCGGTTTGGTACTACTCATCCGGCACTTCTAATATTCTTTCATTGATAATCCGCAGAACCATTAATAATGACCAATTGTATTGGGATTTTCCTCGAAATCAGTTGTTTAATAGAATAGGAATGCGTTCGGCTATTATCGAAACAGATGCTTCAGGAACTTTTGTCGGCTCGAGTTATATCCAAGCTGTGCCTCGCGATTATGCTCGGTTTGGCTTGCTTTTTCTGCAAAACGGTATTTGGCAAAATGATACAATCTTGCCTTCAGGTTGGGTAGATTTTTCTCGATCGGAAGCCCCAAAGTCTAATGGAGAATACGGTGCTCAGTTTTGGCTTAACCTTTCCGGCTCCGAATTACCGGATTGTCCAAAAGATATTTACTTTTGTGATGGGTTTAATGGTCAACGCATCTATATAATTCCTTCCAAGCGAATGGTAATTGTGAGGATGGGGCTTTCAAAGTCAGGCGAATTTGATTATAATCAAATGGTTAAATCTATCCTTGAAACGGTTCATTAAATAATCTCTGAAGCGCTCACGATTTTCGACATTTTTACGTCTTCTAAATCATGCGGAATGGTATCGAATAGTTGAAAGTCGAAGCATAAACCAACTTTAATTTTCTCTTTGTTTTTGAGTAATTTATCGTAGTAAGCTTTGCCTCTTCCTAAGCGGTTTAAATGGCGGTCGAAAGCCATTCCGGGAACAATAATCAAATCAATCAAACCTATATCTTCAATCGGTTCGCCATTTGGTTCAGGAATTTGATATTTTCCTGTTGGCACCAAATCCTGTAAACTAATAAACTTTTTAATTAGCAGCTTATCTTCTTGAATAGATGGTAGATAAATGTCTTTTTTTGAACTAAAATGCAAATTAAAATCGTGAGTATTAACTTCATCGTCCATCGACCAATAGGAAAGAATCGTTTT
>JAFGWF010000062.1 GCA_016937295.1 Bacteroidales bacterium | reverse complement strand
AAATCGTTATGAATTGGAAGCGCCGGTTTTCCCAATTGTCCCATTTTTGGAAAATTCATAATATGAATATAATGGTACAAATCGCCCTCAACCTGTGCAGGAGCTATGGCAATTCCAGAAAAACTGTACTGGATTTCAATCTGTGACTCATTGCTTGATAAAATCTGACGAACTGGTGAAGTAGCGGCTACCGGTTGGCTAACTGCAACTAATTCAGGTGATAAACTATTATTACTTAAGGAATTTAAACCCTGAGAATAGATATTATTAATCCAGGCTACCCCGAAGATGATGACTAAAATTTGTATAATTGCTTTCATGACACTTTGATTTGACTGTTGTTGTGTCACAAAACTATAAGGAACGAATTAGAGATGTCAAATAAATTTATCCTATTTTTGGAATTAGAGGACTGAATATATTTGAAATAAATGCTATTTTATTGATATACTGTATTTTAATAAATTCCAAAATTTATATTAATATCAAATTTTTCGGAAATATACATTTTCGAGGAAATTTTTGCAATTATATATATGTTATTGATTTTAAATTATTTAACTATTCATATTAAAATCAGGAAATTTTTCAAAATTAAATATTCCCATTTTTGGAAATTAAATTTCAGGATTGATGATTATCCAATACAAATTTTGAAACCGAGAGTAGGATAAAATAGTTTACGCTTACAACACTTCGAAGTTGAAGAAAAAACCTGAAATAACCATAAATATACTATGGAAAAAATAAAATACCTATTTAAAGATTAATACCTTGACTACTCTGGTCTTTTCAATAGCAGAATTTCCGGCTGCATCTTTAACATTATATCTCAAGTTATAAGTACCTTCAGCGTGAATATTCACCGTGCCACCAACTTTAACCGAGGTTGTGATATCACCGTCCACGTCATCAGTTGCTTTATAGCCAGGGTCAATAAATGTGGAGTCTAAATTACTATAAACCAAACTATCACCATATAATTCAATTACCGGTGCAACGGTATCAGAATCCTTATCGGAGCAGGAAAAAACGAAACATAATAGCAGCAAAAAAAACAGAATTAAAGAAGTGAATTTCATAATGTCAAAGATTTAATAGGTCATTAGTTATTGATGAGACAAAAATAAACAATAATCTCTGAGCTGTTTGCACTAAAATTCATAAAGAGAATAAATAAAATGAAATTCTTTTGTTTAAGAGCCCTTAATTTTTAAAAGCTAAAGAAAGCGATTACTCCAATTTGCTTTATAATTATCAAAAAATCAGCTATACAAATTCAATTTATTAAGCAAAACAACAATTTTACTTTACATAAGCAATCAATACATTATATTTGTATCGTTTTTTGAAACAGAAACCAACTAAATAACTTAAATATGAAATTCAATCCGGCAAAAGCCCTTGAGAAGTCTGCGAGTATTGGTTCGCATCGGGGCGTAAATCACATGATAAATGATTCGGCAACCTACACATTTGAAAGTGGAGAGCAAATGACCGCCTGTTTTAATGGAGAATTAGAAGGCGCCTATTTGTACAGCCGACATTGGAATCCTACCAATTTTGCATTGTCAAAATCCCTTGCTGCAATGGAAGGAACAGAAGCGGCTTGGGACACCGGCTCAGGAATGGCTGCAATCACAAATGCTATTCTTCAAGTCTGTAATGCAGGTGACCACATTGTCAGCTCAGTCTCGTCCTATGGCGGCACTTATGCCTTCATGAAATTTTATTTACCAAAATTCAATATCCATACTGATTTTGTGAACATTACCGATTTAGATGCGGTTGAAAAAGCCATTAAACCAAACACTAAGATTCTTTATACCGAATCGCTTACAAACCCTCTCTTGCAGGTTGCTGATATTCCTGCCTTGCGCAAAATTGCAGATAAATATCAACTCACCTTAATTATCGACAACACCTTTACACCTTTAATTATAAGTCCGATTCAACTTGGAGCCGATATAGTTGTTTACAGTTTGACAAAATTCGTAAACGGTAAAAACGACACAACCGCAGGTGCAATTTGTGCATCCTTAGACTTCATTAATTCACTCATTGATTTGAATGACGGAAGCAGTATGCTACTTGGAGGAGTTTTAGATAGTATTCGGGCTGCCAACATTCACAAAAATCTATTTACATTGCCAATTCGTATGAAAAAACACAGCGAAAATGCGATGTTTTTAGCCCAAAAATTTAAAGATTTAGGTTTAAGGACTGTATATCCCGGACTTCCCGACCATCCTCAACATGAACTGATGAAAGAACTCATGAATCCTGAATTTGGATTTGGAGGAATGGTTTCAATCGACCTCGAAACTCCTGAAAGGGCAAGCAAATTCATGAGCCTAATGCAAGATAGCGGTGTTGGCTACTTAGCAGTGAGCTTAGGCTACTTCAAAACGCTATTCAGTAATTCAGGCAAAAGCACATCGAGCGAAGTACCCGAAGAAACCCAACGCGATATGGGATTAAGCCCTGGTTTAGTTCGCTATTCCGTAGGACTTGACCACGACATCCACGAATCCTATAAGGTTATAGAAGAATGCTATAAAAAACTGTAATTCAACATTATAAATAAGAAAGAGTCGCTGCTTGAATTGCAAGTAGCGACTTTTTATTATTTACACTTCCCAATAATTAATTTTCAACACACAATTTTTGTTTACTTTGTGCTTTCTTTTTTCTAAACTAAATATTACCAATTCTTATGGTTTTGAATGAATTGACTGCAATATCGCCCATAGACGGTCGATACAGAAATAAAGTAGCTCCACTTGCCGAATACTTCAGCGAAGAAGCATTAATAAAATATCGCGTGTTGATTGAAATCGAATATTTCATTGCACTTTGCGAAATTCCACTTCCCCAACTTGCCGAATTTGAAGAAGAAAAATTTGACAAGTTAAGAGATATTTACATCAACTTTTCAACGGAGCAAGCTCAAAGGATAAAAGACATTGAAGCCATTACAAATCACGATGTTAAAGCAGTCGAATACTTTCTAAGGGATATTTTTGAAGAGCTACAAATATCTGAATATAAGGAATTTATCCATTTTGGGCTTACCAGTCAAGATATAAATAACACGGCTATTCCGCTCAGTTTAAAAGACGCATTTGAAAAGGTGTTACAGCCTGAACTTTTGGAGTTGATGCGCACAATCAGTCATTTAGCTATTGAATGGAAACAAATACCGATGTTGGCAAAAACGCATGGTCAGCCTGCCTCTCCTACCCGTTTGGGAAAAGAAATTTACGTTTTCTATAATAGGCTTTCAGAACAATATAACACCTTAATTTCCACTCCGTTTTCGGCTAAATTTGGTGGTGCAACAGGAAATTTCAACGCACATAATGTTGCCTATCCTGATATCGATTGGATTGATTTTGCAAATAATTTTGTTGAAACCACACTTGAATTGAAACGATCGGCGGTAACAACCCAAATCGACCATTACGATCATTTAGCTGCTTATTTAGACGCACTAAGCCGAATCAATACCATATTAATTGACTTTTCGAGAGATATCTGGCAATATATCAGCATGGGATATTTCAAACAAAAGATCAAAGAAGGAGAAGTGGGATCGTCTGCAATGCCTCATAAAGTAAACCCTATTGACTTTGAAAATGCCGAAGGAAATCTTGGAATGGCCAATGCAATCAGTCATTTTCTCTCATCAAAATTACCGATTTCACGATTACAACGCGACCTAACAGACTCGACCGTATTAAGAAATATAGGATTACCGTTTAGTCACAGCTTGATTGCCTACAAATCCATTTTAAAAGGAATGAACAAGCTCATTATTGATGCAACGGCTATCGAAGCAGACTTAGAGGAAAACTGGGCGGTAGTGGCCGAGGCCATTCAAACCATTCTCAGACGAGAGAACTTTCCGCATCCTTATGAAGAATTGAAAAAATTGACCAGAACCAATTCAAAAATTACTCAAGAAAGCATACAGAGCTTTATTTCACAGCTCGACATCTCTGATTCTGTTAAAGAAGAGTTGCTTCAAATCACACCTTTTAATTACACCGGAATTGATTTAATCTAAAATGCAACTATCCGATTATATTTTTAATACCGACCCTATTACAGCTATTGCTACAGGTGGGAATGCCTCGGCTATTGCAGTTATCAGATGCAGCGGTGTTGGCGTGATTGAAAAAGTTGCAACAGTTTTTAAACCCAAAAATCCATTGGCAGATTTGAATTCAACACCGGGATATAAGCAAATTTTTGGGAGCATTTTTGATAAAGAGAAGATATTGGATGAGGTAATAGTAAGCGTTTACAGGCAGCCACATTCTTTTACGGGTGAAGATAGCATCGAAATAAATTGCCACGGTTCAGTTTATATCCAAAAAAAGATATTATCGCTTCTTCATAGCATCGGGATAAGGCCTGCGCAAGCAGGTGAATTCACGCTTAGAGCATGGAAAAACCAAAAATACGACTTAGCGCAAGCAGAGGCAATCGCCGATTTAATTGATAGCCGAAGCGAAACATCGCACCGCATTGCTATGCAGCATTTAAACGGTCATTTTTCTAACACGATTCAAAAACTCCGTATGGATTTTATTCATTTTGCTTCTCTTTTAGAATTAGAACTCGACTTTGCCGAAGAAGAAGTGGAATTTGCTGATCGTGAAAAATTTACCGTTTTAATTGATGAATTGTCCCTTCATATTCAACAACTTATTGATTCTTATCACATTGGAAAAGTTCTAAAAGAGGGCATTCCTGTTGCAATTATCGGAAAACCTAATGTTGGTAAATCATCCCTATTGAATCTACTTCTTGAAGACGATAAGGCGATTGTTTCGGATATTGAAGGCACAACCAGAGATTTGATTGAAGATGTGATTGATTTAAAGGGCTATTTATTTCGCTTCATCGATACCGCCGGCATCCGACAATCGGAAGATTTGGTTGAAAAACTTGGCATCGACCGAAGCAAAAAAGCGATGGAAAGAGCTTCTATCATCATGTATATGATAGATGAGAAAGGAATTACCGCTGATGATGAGATTTTACTTGAGCAATTGGTCAAGAGTAAAAAACTAATAATTAAACTTCAAAACAAAACGGATCAAATCCAAAATCCACGAACCGGTTGGATTCCAATTTCAGCCATCAATAGAAAAGGCATTGAACAGATAGTTGAACATTTGTTAAGTTTTGTTGAGAGCTACAATATTAATGACCGAACTATTGTAACATCCTCAAGGCATGTATTTCTTTTAAACCAGGCTTTAAAGGAATTAATACAGATTCAAAACGATTTCAAAGAAGGCATTCCCACAGACTTAATAGCCATATCAGTGAGGTCGGCGATGAATTATCTCAGCGAAATTACAGGAACAATACATGTTGATAACCTATTAGAAAATATTTTTAGTAAATTTTGTATCGGAAAATGATTAGGAAATTTTTAGAAAAATCAGGTGAATGGATTGGTAAAAAACTATCTATTTTTTATCATCCCATTTTCAGTCGTTTTATTAGTAAAGAGACTTACCTTTATGCCTCAACCGGCGGAGCAAATACAGTATTTGATATTTTTTTATATTTTATTTTCTACAATTTCATCTTTCATAAAGAATTATTTACCTTTTATAATATAGCAATTAGTCCATATATAGCCGCATTTTTATTTGTATTTCCGATAACCTTTATGACAGGATTTTATTTAGCGAAATACGTAACATTCACAGCATCATCACTTCAAGGGCGAAAACAGCTTTTCAGATATGCCGTTTCCGTTGGAGGATCCATTATTCTCAACTACTTATTGATTAAGCTTTTAGTAGAAAATTTCAAAATATATCCTACGCCATCAAAAATGATAACCACTGTAATTGTAGTAATTTACAGTTTTATAATTCAAAAGTTTTTTACGTTCAAAACCGGAAAAAAACAATTGTTAAAGACAAAGGCTACAGAAGATTAAAAACTATTGGCAATTTCGATAAACTCAGCCGCTTTAAGAGAAGCTCCGCCAATAAGTCCACCGTCAACGTCGATATTAGCAAACAATTGGAACGCATTCTTGGCATTGCAACTACCACCATAAAGAATTGAGATAGATTCTGCGACTTCATTGCCATACTTTTCTAACAAAAGTTTACGAATATAGGAATGCATTTCTTGCGCTTGCTCCGATGTTGCATTCTTTCCGGTTCCAATAGCCCAAACCGGCTCATACGCGATCACAACTTGTTGAATTTCAATTTCATTTAAATGAAACAAACCTTCTTCTATATGATTTCGCACCACATCAAAATGGTTTCCTGCCTCACGTTCTTCAAGATTTTCGCCACAGCAAACAATTGGAGTTATAGAAAATTCTAACAGTTGTTCAACTTTCTTTGCCACGTCAGCATTGGTTTCACCAAAAAACTTGCGGCGTTCGCTATGACCTACAATGCAATATTCGACCTCGATTGACTCAAGCATTTCAGCAGAAATCTCGCCGGTGTAAGCTCCTTTACTAAAAGAGCTAACATTCTGAGCTCCAACATGAATATCGACCTCTTCTGCAACGTCAGTAGCTAATTCAAGAAATGGGGCTGGAGGACAAACCACCAATTCAACGCCATTAATAGGATTTTCGGAAATAATTTCTTTAATCTCAAATAATAAATCATCCGCTTCCGTAAAAGTTTTATTCATCTTCCAATTTCCGGCAACAATTTTCTTTCTCATTTCTTATAAGTTTATTTGTTTGCGCAAAAGTAACTATTATAACCACTCCAAATTATTACTTTTCTGTTAGGTTTTTAGAATTTGAAAAAATACAAAATCAGGAGCTTCTAAAAAAATGTATTTTTGATGATTACTTTTAAAACAGCATTTATGGATCTATTGTTAATCGTTATCGGACTGATTTTTATAATATTAGGTATTGCAGGCTGCATTCTACCAGTAATTCCCGGACCTCCTTTGGCTTATATCGGTTTGCTTTTTATGCACTGGACCAAATTTACAAGTTTTAGCAGCAATTTTCTGATTCTGTGGGCATTAATAGCTATTGCGGTAACTGTTTTAGATTATATTGTGCCGGTGTGGGGAACAAAGAAATTTGGAGGAACGAAATATGGCACATGGGGGTCGATGGTGGGTTTACTTTTTGGTTTATTTTTAGGACCTATAGGCATAATTGCCGGTCCGTTTGTTGGTGCGCTGATCGGTGAATTGATTGGAGGAAGAAACTCAAACGACGCGTTAAAAGCAGCTGCAGGCTCATTCATTGGTTTTTTGCTTGGCTCCGGCATAAAACTTATAGCCTCCGGAATGATGGCTTACTATTTCTCTAAAGAAACTTTTTACTTCATCAACCAACTATTAAGTTAGTTAGAAAGCCCTTTTAATTCCTTGTAAACTAACAAGATGTGAAAAGTGATTACGTTAGCATTTCACAAAAAACTAACCGTTTGTTTCATGGGATAAAACCTGAATAAATAAAATTTTAGGAGGATTATTGATAATTACAACAAAGCTTAGCTTACAGAAATCCGTTATAGATTAAACTACTTTTTTCCTCGGGCTTGTAACAATTTTGTGAATAGTGAAATCTTTTCGTCTTTATGAACACGTTTAGAAATAAAGCCGCGTAAATTTTTAACTTCCTGCTCTGTTATATCAAATGTATATATGAAAGGTTTTAGTGGGCCATTTTGTAAAAATTCCACATAAGATTGTAAGTTTTCAGGGGAGCCTTCAGCATTTAATTCTACATCGCGAGAATTTCCGTTCAAATATATGGCATCGATACTATACTTATTAGCACCTACCTGACAATAGTAATTAAAGTCAGTTTTGTCCAAATCTCCTTCTATTTTTATATAAAAATGCTTTGTCATAATTTATAATTAGCGCAACGCAACCAAAGTAACATTAAAAATGTGTATATAAGTCTGGCAAAAGTACAAACATTATTTTATTGTAAACATATATTATTCTTGGTTTTTTAGGTTTTTTACCTAAATTTAATAATGATATAAATCAAATTATAGAAATAAAATTATAAACAACTAACAATCAATAATGTACAATTGATTATCAACAACAAAAAGTTTATAAAAAGCTTTTAATGAACCTAAGTTTATGAGTGTACTCGTTTAAGGTAACATTGTAAATACCATTATGATCGAAAGAATCCATCCTTACTGAACCGGAAGCATGGATTATTTTTTCATGATTCAACACGATACCAACATGAATAACCTGACCGTTTGAGTTTTCAAAAAAAGCCAAATCACCGGCCTTTGTATCGCCTACAAAGTCAATCATCTCACCAAGTTGAGCTTGCTGAGCCGCATCACGGGGCAAATTAATGCCACATACTTTATAGACAATTTGACTAAAACCGCTACAGTCGATGCCAAAAGGCATTTTACCTCCCCAAAGATAGGGAGACCCAAGAAATTTCTTGGCGTTATTGATGATGGCATCTCGAGACTTATTTATTTTTAACGAAATTGGACTTTCGCGAATAATAAAATCACGATTCATAAACGACAATTTTCCGTTGGAATATCCCAAAAGATGACTTCCGAATAAAAGTTGAATCTCCTGCTTCGTTTCTAAATCGTAAACCGGAGTAATAAGCTCTTTGGTGTAAAATGGCTCTGAAGTCAATAATCTTTGTGCTTCAGTTTCATCAATTAAACTCAACTGTTTTGTATCAACCCATCCTTCATAATGGTCAAAAACTGTTTTGATAAACGACCATTTTTTTCCATATTCTTGAATTTCCACAATTTCACCAAAAATCAATTGAGTAACCATTTCACTTCTATCATTGGCTGAAGCTCTAACCGGCACAATTGAATGTATATTTACTGCTTTTTCCATTTTGATTAAAATATTCCCGTTTGCAACATAATAAGTGTACAATCTTCAACACATTCAACCTCTTGTTTTTCAAGCAGTTCCATCAATTCATAATTCTCAGTACCCGGGTTAAAGATGACCCTCTTAGGCTTTGAGTCGATTATAAAATCATAAAACAACTTTTGATTCATCGAATTTAAGTATAAGGTTATGGTATGTATCGGCTTATCAATTTTAGTATTCGTTTGAATTTCGATGGTGCCAATTTTTCCATTTCGATTACCTATTGCAACCACACCATAGTCATAAGACTGCAACATACGAACAGCTTTATTGGAATACCGATTTACATTTTCGGAAGCACCTAATACCACAACTACTTCTATATCCTTCATCAAACTGTCAAATTTTCATTTGTTGGTATAAAAATCAAGTAAAATTGTCCTAAAATATCGGATGGTTTCTTGTTTGTACACGCGTTGCAAAGATAAATTATTTTTATTCTTAAAAAGCTAATTGTTATTGCATATAAATAAGCATCGTTAGCTTGAAATAAATAAAATGAACATCGAGTCAAAAAGTTAAATCTTATAAATCATAAAATATGAACTACGAAAAATTCACATCAAAGGCTATAGACGTATTGAATAAGAGTCAAGAAATAGCCAAGTCGAATTCTAATTCAACTATTGAAGACCTGCATTTCTTAGCAGCGATTCGACAGGAAGACCAAGATTTGTTTAGTCTTTTATTAACTGACGTTAACACCACTCTGACCAGTTTTGATCAAATTATATCCAATGAGTTTAGAGCTTTACCAACGACTACGGATATTTCAAATCTTTACTTATCACCTGAAGCTCAAAAAATTATAGAGACCTCATCAACTATTGCCAAAAAAAATGGGGATGAATATATAGGCATAGACAGTTTATTTCTGTCCATAGCCAAATCAGACGGAAAAGCATCAAAACTATTGAAGCGACTTGGTTTGAATGAAGCGATTATAAGCAGAAAGGTCACCGATATGCGTAAGGGAAGAAAATTGGATAATCCGTCCGGTGATTCAGCATTTAACGCAATGAACCGATATGCAAAAAATTTGAACGAAATGGCAATGAAGGGAAAATTGGATCCTGTAATTGGCAGAGATGATGAAATTAGACGAGTGCTGCAAATTCTTTCAAGAAGGACCAAAAATAACCCAATTTTGATTGGTGAGCCAGGAGTTGGAAAGACAGCAATAGCAGAAGGAATAGCTCATAGGATTATAAATAATGATGTTCCTGAAGGACTGAAAAACAAAACCTTATACTCTCTCGATATGGGATTATTGGTTGCCGGAGCAAAATACAAAGGAGAATTTGAAGAACGACTCAAAAGTCTTGTCAAAGAAGTTACAGATTCTGAAGGTGAGGTAATTCTGTTTATTGATGAGATTCATACTTTGGTAGGAGCCGGAGGCGGACAAGGAGCAATAGATGCTGCAAATATTCTAAAGCCTGCACTTGCGCGTGGCGAATTACGTGCAATCGGAGCTACAACACTGAATGAATATCAGAAATACTTTGAAAAAGATAAAGCCTTAGAGCGTAGATTTCAACAGGTTTTGGTATCAGAGCCTTCAAAACCCGATTCTATTTCGATTTTACGAGGATTAAAAGAGCGATATGAAAATCATCATAAAGTACGAATTAAAGATGAGGCGATAGTTGCGGCAGTCGATCTGTCGCACAGGTATATTTCAGACCGATTTTTACCAGACAAAGCCATTGATTTGATTGATGAAGCCGCTTCCCGAATCCGAATTGAGATTGATTCACTACCTGAAGAACTTGATGAATTAGAGAGGAAAATCAAGCAATTAGAAATTGAGCGAGAAGCAATTAAACGCGAAGGAGACCATATTAAAATCAACAATTTACAAAAAGAAATTGCTGATTTAGTAGAATTGCGAAATTCCAAGAAATCAAAATGGTTGAAAGAAAAAGAAATAATAAACTTGATTCAAAATGAACATCAAAAGATAGAGAATTTCAAAATTGAAGCCGACAGAGAAGAGAGATTAGGCAACTATGGCCGAGTGGCCGAGCTCAGATATGGAAAGATAAAAGAGTCGGAGCAACAAATTGGCCGATTACAAGAAACTTTACACGAGTTGCAAGGCGATAATCCTATGATAAATCAAGAAGTAGATGCTGATGAAGTAGCAGGAATTGTTGCTCGTTGGACAGGAATTCCAGTAAGCAAAATGATGCAAAGCGAAAAAGAAAAATTATTGGTTTTAGAAGCAGAACTTCAGAAACGGGTTGTGGGACAACATACAGCTATTGAGGCAGTTTCGGATGCCATTAGGCGTTCCAGAGCCGGACTACAAGACAATAAAAAACCAATAGGATCATTCATTTTTCTCGGTAGCACGGGTGTTGGAAAAACAGAATTAGCTAAAGCTCTTGCAGAATACCTTTTTGATGATGAAAATGCCATGATTCGCATCGACATGTCAGAATACCAAGAGCGACATGCTGTTTCACGTCTAATTGGAGCACCTCCGGGTTACGTTGGATATGAAGAAGGAGGGCAGTTAACCGAAGCTGTTAGAAGAAAACCGTATTCAGTAATTCTTTTAGATGAGATAGAAAAAGCACATCACGACACTTTCAATATTCTGCTACAAATATTGGATGATGGACGATTGACCGACAATAAAGGCCATCTTATCGATTTTAAAAATACGATAATCATTATGACATCAAACATTGGTTCAGCCTATATTGCAGAAGTTATAACAGAATCGAACACAGAAAAAGATTTTAAAAAAGTTAAAGAAATCGTCTTAAAAGAGCTGAAAAGAATCGTGAAACCGGAGTTTTTAAACCGCATTGACGAAATAATTGTCTTCAATCCTCTATCGAAACAAGAGTTGGAAAAAATTGTTCGCATACAAATAAAAAGCCTTAGCGAACGATTGTTAAGCAACGACTTAGAAATATGCGTTGATGATGCAGCAATAGAAGAATTGGCACGATTGGGTTTCGATCCGATTTATGGAGCAAGACCTGTTAAACGAGTGATTCAAAAACAATTGCTCAACGAGTTATCGCGATGGATTTTAGGAAATAAAAACACGACAAACAGAATAATACAAATTGATTTTCAGGATGATAAGTTTCAATTTTCAAGTAAAACGAGTCAGGTGAGAAATTAAAAGTATCAAAACAAAAAGATATTAACAACCTTTTGATAATTCACCTTTTTACAAAAGTAGAATTGCTATATTTTAGCGGTTTCATTTTTATTTAAGCGAAATAGTGACTGTAGAAAAAGTATTCAATTTTGACCATGGCAATCCGGTTGAGTTTTTCGGGATGAATAACTTGAACATGGATTTAATCGCCAAAGAATTTCCGACATTAAAAATAACCGTCAGAGGCACCGAAATCAAAGCCTTTGGCGATGAAAATACTCTTGAACGATTTTCAGAGTTGATTCAATATTTATTGTTGCATCACGAACGATTTGGTATTGTGCGACTTGGAGATATTAAGCAGTTACTCAACAGCAATTCACAGCAAAAGGAAGATTTTTATAAGCTGGCTGAAGACGAGGAGATAATTCTTCATGGCAGAAATGGAAAGATTATTAAGGCAAGAACAGCAAATCAGCAGCGTATTGTTTCGGCAATTGGACAAAACGACATCGTTTTTGCCATCGGTCCGGCAGGAACAGGAAAGACCTACACCGCAGTTGCATTAGCCGTTAAAGCACTAAAAAACAAAGAGATAAAGAGAATTGTTCTAACTCGTCCGGCAGTAGAAGCTGGCGAAAATTTAGGATTTCTTCCTGGTGATTTACGCGAAAAACTCGACCCCTATTTACAGCCGCTCTACGATGCTTTACGGGATATGATTCCGCAACCAAAACTACTTGATTATCTTGAAGATAACACGATAGAAATAGCTCCCTTGGCATTTATGCGTGGTCGAACCTTAAATAATGCGTTTGTAATTTTGGACGAGGCTCAAAATGCCACTTCTGCACAAATTAAAATGTTTTTAACCAGAATGGGGACTCATGCCAAATTCATTGTCACAGGCGATATTACGCAAATTGATTTACCCCGCAATCAACAATCCGGCTTAGCGGAAGCAAAAAACTTATTAGGAAATATTGCCGGAATAAGTTTCATAGAATTAGACAAATCAGATGTTGTTCGACATAAATTAGTAACAAAAATTATCGACGCTTACGAAACCCATAAAAACGTTAAACCATGAATTCAAGAAAAACTTTACCCGAAACCAAACTAAATCTACCCGAAATCACAAATTTCTATAAAGGAAAAGTGCGTGATGTTTACACTATAAAAGACGACTATCTTATGATGATTGTTTCTGATCGCATTTCGGCCTTCGACGTAGTTTTGCCTAAAGCGATTCCGCATAAAGGTCAGGTGCTTAATCAGATAGCATTCAAGTTTTTGGATGCTACCGAAGACATTGTTCCAAATTGGAAGATTGCCTCACCGGATCCAATGGTTACATTTGGCAGAAAGTGTGATTCATTTCCCGTAGAGATGATAATCCGCGGTTATCTAACAGGCTCCTCGTGGCGTTCGTATCAAAAGGGCAGTCGTGAGATTTGTGGAGTAAAAATTCCGGACGGTATGCGTGAACACGAGCGCTTTCCACAACCCATCATCACTCCAACAACCAAAGCCGAGCAGGGTGAGCATGATGCCGACATTTCGAAAGAAGAAATTTTAGCAAAAGGACTCGTCAGCGCGCAAGATTATGCTAAATTGGAAGAATATACCTACAAACTTTTTGAAAGAGGTACTGCAATGGCTGCCGAGAAAGGTTTGATATTAGTGGATACGAAATATGAATTTGGGAAAATTGATGATGAAATATTTTTGATTGACGAAATCCACACTCCCGACTCGAGCCGTTATTTTTATGCAGAGGGCTACGAAGATAGATTTGCAAAAGGCGAGCAGCAAAAACAACTCTCTAAGGAATTTGTGCGAGAGTGGTTGATGGAAAATGGTTTTCAAGGACTTGAAGGACAATCCTTACCAGAAATTCCCGACACATTTGTTGAGCAAGTCTCAGCAAGATATATTGAGCTCTATGAAATAATTACTGGAGAAGCATTTGTTGCCGATCAATCGGAAAACGTGCCGGAACGAGTTGAAAAAAATATTGTCTCATTTTTGGAAATTTACTTCAAATAAAGGCTTTTCTTAGCTTATACTCTTTTAGAGCAAAATATTTACACAATTTAATGCACTGTTATTCAGTGCATTATTTTTTTATTTCAACTTTTCCAAAAAACATTTTTGCTTTCCCAAATTGGTTTAATTAATCTTGCGGTCACCAAAGTACTAAAACTAAGCCTTATGAATCGCAGATATACTCGCCAAAATCGTGTCCAAGTTGTAGGTTTCCCTATACACAACGGATATTTAATCAAGAAATGTATAGTTTATTTGTTTCTATGCGGAGTCATATTTCTTATTTCCCTGACCGCGAAAGCACAAGACCCGACATTTACACAATTCTATCAAAATCCAATTTATTATAATCCAGCCTTGGCCGGAATTTCAGACGGATTAGTAATAAGAACCAATTACCGAAATTTTTGGAGAAAAATGAATAGCGGATTCAATATCGCAGACGTTACAATTGACAGTGAGGAGTCGTTTTTGAATGGAGGTATTAGTTTTATTGCAATGAACGGGATTGAAGGAAATGGAATCATTATTTCACAGCTCATCGGCTTAGCCTATTCCTATAACCTTCCGATAATTCCACGCAGAATAGAACTTCAGATGGGACTTCAAGGAGCTTACGCCCATAAAAGCATTCGAACAGAAAACCTGATTTTTAGCGATCAGTTGGACGCTATTTACGGCATTACCGGAAGCTCAAACTATTCCTCAGCCCAAGGCGATGGCGTAAGTTATCCTGATTTTGCTACTGGATTCAATTTGCGTTTCAATGCGGGAAAAATTAGAGGAGGAACAGCTGCAACAACTATTCTTACCGGTTTTGCCATGCACCATATTACTCGCCCAAATGAATCACTAAGCGGCTTAAAGTCAAGATTACCAATAAAATACGTAGGTTATAGCTCAGCCATTATTAAAATTGAAAACCTATATTCCAAAAAGACTTTT
>JAFGWF010000331.1 GCA_016937295.1 Bacteroidales bacterium | reverse complement strand
GTTAGCTGAAATTAGCACAATGAAATGATAACCGCGGTAGATTTGGAATAAAAACATGAAGATTACTTTCATTAATTCTGAGTACATTACGAAGATATTTAATAAGGACTAAATAATATGACTACATGCTTAAAACTCGCTATAACTAAAATAGGTGATTTATTGTTACACGATAAAATATCACAAGATAAAGACGGAAACGCAATAACTAATATTAATTTAGTGATACCTGATTATCAACGTCCTTATAAGTGGACAGGTAAGAATGTAATTCAACTGCTCGATGATATCATCGATGCCAAAAACGCAAATAAAGAAACTTACAGAGTAGGAACTCTCATTCTCTACAAAAGACCAGAGGAAGAATTTAAATATGATATTGTCGATGGTCAACAGCGTACGATCACATTTTCGTTGTTGCTTAAGGCAATTGGTATTGATTCAATAAATTTTTTAGATCAATCACTCTCCGATAATCCAAATAATAAACGAAACATTCCTAACAACTTTCGCACACTTGAAAGACGTGTGGATAATATTAAAGATCCCCGAGATAAAGATGAACTACTCGAATACATTAAAAACAACTGCGAGCTCATAGTTGTTATTACAGAGAAAATTTCCGAAGCCTTTCAATTCTTCGATTCGCAAAATGCTCGTGGTAAAAAACTATATCCCCATGATTTGCTGAAAGCGTATCATCTGCGTGAAATGAAAGGTTTGGATGTTGTGGAAACAGAAAAGGTTGTAAAAAGGTGGGAAGATCTAGACCAAAAAGAACTATCCGCATTATTCAGTGATTATCTCTACCGAATCAAAGAATGGACAAAAGGGAACAAAGCTTGGGAACTCACTGAGCATAATATACATAAATTCAAAGGTATTACTAGGCAGGACAATTTTCCTTTTGCTCAATTCTACAAAGGAGCATTTTCATATGCTGATATGGTAAATCATTCTGCAATGCCTTTTGTTTCAGGTATAAGAAATTTCAATCCATTTCAGTTGGATACACCAATTGTCGCAGGAAAATCTTTTTTTGATTACGCAAAACACTATTTTGAAATTCTTAAGGACATTCAAAATAACGATAGATATGAAGGTTATTTTATCAACGATAATAACATCGTAAAAACTCTAGACATAAGAAGATATAAAAATGGTGTTGGCAACCGAATTACACGACTACTATTAGACACAGCTATTTTACTTTATGTTGATAGATTCTGTCCCACTGAGCGTCCATTAAAGATCGACTTGGAAATGCTTGACCAATTTGTGATTTTTGCTTTTATTTGGGCTTATTCTTTAAGAGCTCAGTATTATAACCTCGGTTGGTTATCTGCACAAAACTACATTATGGGTAACGATTTGACGAACTCTTTTAACATTTATAAAATCATCACTGAAGCAGACTCCCCTGTTGCTCTATTGAGCAAACTTTCAGATAAAGTAAACACATTGCCTATAAAAAGTGTTAAAGCTAAAAAAGATAATTTAGAGGAGATGGATGAAAATGATATTTATCAAAACTATCTCTACTGGTTCAAGAAATACAAATTTATGGAGGACGAAAATGGGAACTAAAGTTCTTCCCCTAAAAGAAATGTCTATAGAAAGAATTTATAATGGCGAAAAAGCAACTTACGAGGTTCCTATATATCAAAGAAATTATGCTTGGGAAAAAGATGAGATTTTCGCCTTGATTCAGGACATTTATGATGCATTTTCTTTACCTGAAAAAAAGATTTATTTCATAGGCACATTAGTTTCTTATCACAAAGGTGATCTAATCTATGAAGTGATTGACGGACAACAGAGGTTAACTACAATTAATCTAATATTGAGCGTTTTAAAAATTAATTGCCAAAATAAATTAACCTACCGTGCACGAAAAAAATCCAACGATACTATGCTAAGTATTCCTAGTTTTGATATTGCCGAATTAGACCATGGTATCGTAAAAGGTTATGAGTTTGTAAAAAATGCAATCAACGAAATCATACCGAAAACTACACTTGAAGACTTCAAAAACTATTTCAGAAGCAATGTCCACCTCATTCACTATGAAGTACCGAAAGATATCGATTTAAATCACTACTTCGAAATCATGAATTCTAGAGGTGAACAACTAGAAAAACACGAAATTGTTAAGGCACGGCTTATCGAAAGACTTAATGATGACGACAAGGGTAAATTTAACCGTATTTGGGAATTTTGTAGCGAAATGAATGTTTATATTCAGCAAAAATATAACGATCCCAATATTTTCGGTAATGATCACAGCCAACTTAAAATTTTAATGTTTGATAGACTGCCAAATGTATATGACAATTTCGATAGGATAAAGATCAATGACCTTATCAATCTCAAGAGCTCTGATAAACAACAGGATGAAGAAAGTAAAATCGATACTTTTCAACCGATTATGGATTTCTCAAATTTTTTATTAATAGTGTTGAAACTCACCCGCTCTGAAGAAAATAGTTTCAAACCTGAAAATTTTATTCTTGACGATAAAGAACTGATCAACGAATTTGATAAAGTTAATATTGACGAGATCTTTGTTAGAAAATTCGGTTATAACTTGCTAAAAGCCAAATATTTTCTGGACAACTTTATTGTTCATCATTCTAATGAAGATGATACTATTGAAAATAATCCTTGGAAGCTGCAATATTGGCAAAAAGAAGGCAAAACCGGATATTTGAAAAATCTTGATGGAGATAGCGAATACCAGAAAAAATTAGTGCAGTTACTTTCAATGTTTGAGGTATCATTTACAGCAAGGCAAAGGAAAAACTTTCTCTTCTATTGCTTACTGTATCTATTCCGTTCTGAAGACAGGGATATTTGTAAGTATTGTGAATTCGTATCTGGTTTGGCGGATAAATACTTCAAGGATGTCTATTTGATGGCTAAGAACCTCAACGAGAATAATACGCCTACTCCCGGCAGTTTCGATAATGCAGTCCTAAAGGATAACATACTTGATATTACACCGCATAATGATAATTTAAATTTCGTTTCAATCTATGGTGATGGCTCTACAAGCTCAAAGGGTATTCCCTTGTTCATTTTCAATTATCTTGACTTTAAGCTTTGGGAAAAATATGATACTAAACTTCGTGGAGAAAAAACAAAAGATGATAGTGAAGAACGGAAAGAATTTTTTGATACACTTGGATGTGGTGATTTCGGGCTTAAATTGTTTGAACAGTTTTATTTTTCAAGAACTCGTAGGAGTTTAGAGCATTACTTCCCAACGGCAAATGCTACAGGAACGAATGGGTTACCAAATCAAGTTCAAATAAACTGTTTTGGCAACTACGCTATGATTGGTAGTGAAGTAAATATTTCTGCATCAAATTGGAGTCCAAAAACCAAACTTGATCATTACTTGGATGCATCTGGTAAAATCAAGCAAATCAGTGTAGCATCTATCAAGTTTATGGTTATGATGCAAAAATGTAAAGATAATCAAAACGAAGCACGTGTTACTGGACAAGAGTGGAACTTTGAAGACATAAAATCACATCAAGTTAAAATGATTAAAGTATTATTTAATGTCAATAATTAAATCGACCGCGGTTATAAATTTTTATCGTGGACATTGTGCTAACATCAGCTAACATTGGAAAAATGACTAATCCTTGTTATATTACCCCTTGTTCGCTTTTTTCCATGACCGTTAG
>JAFGWF010000330.1 GCA_016937295.1 Bacteroidales bacterium | reverse complement strand
CGCACTGGAAAGCGAACGCCAGGCATTTGTCCGGGGAAAGTCATCCAGCCGGTACAAGCTGGAGAATATTACACAAACAGTTGAAAGGAATAAAGGGCTTATTGAGCGTATCTCCAAAGATATGGAGAACTTCAAATCCCGCGTTCAGACCAACGAAGACGGTTCATACCGTAACCCGATACAGTTGGATGCCGTTACCGGCAGCGATTTCAAAATAATTGGTAAAAAGCTGAATGAAATTGCCAGTACAGCCAAAACACATGACGCACATGAACCGATTGGAAATCTGTATGGTTTCACGCTTTACGTGAAAAGTGAAACCACCAATAAAGACGGACTTGATTTCATACAAAACCGCTTCTCTGTCCTTGGCGACGGAGAAATATTTTATCAATACAACAACGGACAGATGGCCGTTGACCCAAAGCTGGCCTCTCAAAACTTTCTGCATGCATTGGTGGAAAATATGCCACGACTGTTAGAACGTTATAAAGCGGATAACGAAAAACTGTCAAATGATATTCCTGTGCTCAAAGAAGTGGTGGAAAGTACCTGGCGAAAGGAACCGGAATTGGCTGAATTAAAGTCGGAAATGGCAACGCTGGAAAGGAAAATTCAGCAGTCGCTGAAATCAACCGATGAAATGGAAGGGGAAACATCTGCTCCGGTTAATGAAACTGTAAGCAAGCTACCTCCACCCGAAAAGAATAACCCGGAAAAGTCACCTAAAATACCGGAACGCTTACAGGAAATTGCTGAAGCATCAGGCGGAAGAATTATTATTGCCGGTATTGGTCATTCTGCAAAACCGGATAATCCCATTGTTTCTAAAAGTTTGAAAGTATAGTATACAACGAAAAGAGCCGGTATTCTATAACTTATACCGGCACTTTTCTTTTAACTTCCCAACCCGCACCGTTTAACAACGAAGCGGGTAAAGCAAAAACAAATAACTCATTTTTTATCTTTTCGGTTACGCCGTGTGTGGAAACAGCTGAAATGGGTTTCAATGAATTTCATGACATCTGATTCCTTATAAAAAGTCTTGTGATAGATCATTTGAAAGGGGAGTTCGCCTGAAGAACGGTAACGTTGCAATGTTCGTTTGCTGACATTGAGCATTTTGCATACATCGTAGTTGTCCAACAATTTTTCTCCATCAAATAAAGGGACTTCCTCCCCGGAACCCTCCAGCTTGTCAGCAACCTCATCAAGCTTTGACAGGATACGCTGCATCCAACTCTCGAAATATTCCTTGTCTATAAACATTGCTGTAACTCATTGAATTACTGCAAAGTTAGGAGCCATCCACATGGCTGATAAGGAAGTCGGTGCTACTTTTTTTGAAATAATTCCCGACAGCTTATTATTCAATGGTTTACAGGACTGCTTTGGGGAGAAACAGCCATGAAAAAATGAATAGATACTCGGTATTAATTATTCATTTCCTTCTGCCCATACGTCTGAGCAGTGCATCTTTCAGTTTGTCTAAAAAAGGAGTAGGGACATTACGAATTTTCATGTAGCTGAATGCGCGTGACAGGTTTTTGTCGAGCTGGATGTTAAAAACATTTTGAATATAGTCAGATAGTTGCGTGAGCGGCACGTTTCCAAAGGTACTGGCGCTGTCCCAGCAGTAGAGTTGTTCCATTAGTTCAGTTTTGGTCCCTCTCCAGGTTAGTTTGATTAAAGGAAATCCTGAAGGGAGAGAAGTTATCCCATTGTTATCCAACAGTTCCATCTCATGTGTCAGATACGCCAAAAGCATGTCATTGGACAATATCTTCGCCACCTTGAAATCGTAGTTGGTGGAGAAATTTGGGTCGAGTTCGTAGTAGAAGGTTTCAAGATATTGTTCTGTGTCTGTCTTCCTACGCAGGAAATACAAAGAATCCAGGTGCGCAGCGCCGGAACGGTAATACCGGATAAAGTCCAGCCGTTTAAAATTATATTTGTTTATCTCATTCAATTCTTCGTAGAGATACTCCTTTTGTTTGTCGACTCCTGCAGGCCGGTTCATCTCGATATTGTAAAGCTTTCTGTAATAAATCAGACGATAACACAACTTTGGCTTTATTTCTTTAAAAAAAGTGATCTCTTCCGTTTCACTTTTAAACTGGTATGAAAGGATAAAAGCCTTCAACTGATCAAATGCCCCTGCGAGCACACGAGAAGCTTCCAATGATTTTTTCAGGACATTGAAATCTGATGATTCGATACGGTCAACTAATTCATCAGTTTCTTTGCGTAGTTTGGTAACATATTCAACCATGTTTTAATTATTAGTTAAATCGATTATCTAGCAAGATTATTTTTGGTAACAACTCATAAGGTTATTTATTCTCTGGTATTTGTCTTTCTGGTTTCCGATAATATTTTACCATGTGTTTAAATTCTCCATATTTTCAAATGTTCCATCTTTTGTTTTTGACACCATTTCGTGTATAACAGTCCTGACATATGAGTTCCTAACTCCTAATATGTTTCCCAAACAACTCCAATTTTTAAATCTTTTTATCATATTATTCTCACATCGAATTTAAAAACTCATTTCAGCCCTGAAAAATATTCCGTTTTTATCCGTAAAGCCGCTGTTGAGATAAGTGCCCCCCAACTGGCGAACATATTCCACACGCAGTACTTTGAGAATATTGGTCAGTCCGAATCCAATTTCTGCATAGGGTTTACTCATTTCTGTGGTATAATATCCTGGTAAATCGAAAACCGGTTTATAACTTCCGGTAAGTTTCCCGTAATGTGTTTTTAACGATACCATTTCACGTAATTTCAGTTTTCGTATAAAAGGAATACGGTTTAGAATGATACCTCCACCATTGAAATCGAGATGAACATTGGTATATAGATTATGTGCAAATGACGCATGGTGCAACAGGTTGTAGCTGTATTTTGCATATCCGTACGACATGGAACCTACCGGCATATCCAGTAAATCATAAGGCGCATCGCCAAAAAGGTAGCCGCTGTTTACCATGTAGCGCATAAAAGTAAGTCCCATGTTTACTTTCCCTGAGACTGAGCCATGAAATTGGGCATACAATCCAAAATTATCTGAATTACTGCCTGGTAATTTTGTCTGGCCAATATCCATACTCAGATTTACTATCGGGGTTTCATCAATATAATAAACACGAGCAAAGTAATATTGGTCGTAATACTGGCCGAATGCCAGCCTTGTATTAAATAAAATCCCGTAATTATTATATGTGTGATAATTCACATTATTGCGCGTAAAATGCACATCCGGAGTTTCTATACTATGCAGAAAATAAGGTGAAACTTCAAAACTAATGTCTTCACGGGCATTGTATTCAAATATCATATTAAATTTTTTTTCTTCCTTCAGATAGGGATTTTCCACCTTGCTTGTAATGGCTGCAATAAAGTTTCCGTTTCCCCTTGTATTGGGATTTTTTTTAATAAACCGGAGGTATTTATCCTGCGATACAAGGTTATAATCATCAGAATAGTTTCCCCGTATAATAAATTTGTCGGTTGGCAAAAGCTGCCAGGCAAAGTTCAGCCCGTATTTCAACTCTTTACTTTTTGTTCCGTAACCTAAAAATCCTCCAACGGTAAAACGTTCGAACATTTTTTCTCCGGTTCGGAGCGGAATGGAAAACCTCTGCCCCTCGATGGCATTGGTGCTGTAAATATCGAACACCGGCCCAATTTCTATTTTCCCTGCATCAATGTAACTGGTTAAAACCATTCCTCCAATGGCATCAATTCCCTGTACTACCGGGTTCTCCTTTAACTTCTCCACCCGCATGTAGGTACCTTCATCCAAATGGTTGGAAGATGCAAACTCGGGCTGGTTTTTCCAGTTACCAGGCCTGATTTCATTTAATCGCTTTGATGTGGAATATTGTGTTGTTTTTGTTACCAACCAATTACCACTCGAAATTTCGTCGATTCGCTGCGAACCATATTTCGAAACAGTATCCTTGTTTAGTGAAAGCGCCAGGTTTAAACTAATTTCCTGATTGTCATAAAACCATTTATCATCGTAAGTTTTGGAATAATTTACATTTGATTTGAACCCGTTAACAAAATTTATATTGGCTTTTTCCTGTACGTAAGCAAAAATACTGGTCAGTGCAAATGTGCTGTCTTCAACAGTAAAACGCCCGGTAAAGAGGGGGTTGTATTTGTTTTTTGGCGTAAATGAAAAACTGAAATATTTTGTATCGTCAATATATGTACTGTCATTTAAATAAAAATCATAATGCAGTTGTGCAGAATTACTTAACGGCGATGTTATTCCCCTGCCAAGGATATTAATCTGGTCTTTATAGAAATCCATATCAATAACTACGTTCAAAAGAATCAGGCTTTCAATAGTCTGGTTCAGTTTGGGGAAGATTCCGTCTTTCCGGTTGTAAACTATGCTGTCTTTTCCAAATGAATTTTTCTTTCCCAGTTCAGCCAGATAAATAGGCGAGAAACGAAGGCTCTGCCCATCCAGCTTCATTGTAACTTCATTTAAATTATTAATAATCCTGTTTGCCCGTGAAGCAGAATCGATTGCCACATAAACAGTTGTCCGCTCAAACATTTTATAGTCGCTAACTTTTTGTATGTTTTCACGGTTTTCCTTTTTTCTTTCCTGAATTTGTTTCAACAAAACTTTGGCACGCGAAACCTCGGGTTTTACAGTCACTTCACCCAGTTCCTGTACTTCTTCGTCCATAAAAACGATAAGCGGACTCTCTGTTATTTTTTTTGCAGGAATTTCCCACTTTTGATAACCGACTGAAGACAAGCAAAGCGTATCATTCTGCGATAGCTTTATTATAAACTGACCATTTGTGTCAGACATTGTCCCCTTCGTTGAGCCTTTAACCCAAATATTCGAGAAAGGTATTGGTTCCTGGCTTTTCCTGTCTTTTACATATCCTGTAATTTCCAGTGCGAAAACGCCAAGATTTGTGATGACCATGATAATGACCAAACTAATTTTATATAACATCGTTAGTGTGCTTGCTCCTTCTCCTTTTTTATTAACCAGTATAATCCTTTTACCCCGATTTTAATGTCGTCGAGTTTAAACAGGATAATTATTTTTTCGGTGTAAGCAATTATTCCCCAGGAAACAACCAGATAGTACATCCAGGGATAAAAGCCAAAAACAAACAACACAAAAAAGAATATACTTTGGGCATACCCGGCAGAAACTGCAGAATAAAGGTGTAGGCCAGGAATTTTTCCAAACCGGGCAAAAGAGACAATATAACTAAGAACAAATATTCCGAGAAACAAGAATAAAACCCAGGAATGCTGTTCAATTTCAGTCCATTTAAAAATGAATAAACCCAGAATAGCCATAGCGTAAGTACAAATATCCGCCAGGTTATCGAGTGCAGCCCCAAAATTAGTTTGAAGTTTAAAGTAGCGTGCAATACTTCCATCAATAGCATCGCTGACCAAACTTATGCACAAAAGAATTACAAACCAGTTCTCATGTCCGGTAAGTGCCATATAAAGAATAACCGGAAATACAAGAAGACGGTATAAACTAATAAAATTGGGAACGTTAACGATATTTTCGCCTTTTACTATTATCTGTTTCATTGTTTTTATGTTTAATTACATGATTATTTATAATGTAGTTTCAAACCTGCATTATCAGGTAACTTCGTGTTCCCGTTTCTTTTTCTTTTCCGAAAGGGTTTCGATAAAATACTCCATCATTTTAGCAATAGATTTATAATCGGGACCTGTTTCCGTATTTTTCAGAAACCTGTCTTTTTGCCGCGTATCAAATAACACGTCGATTGAAGCGTAACTTTCAGTAAACGACATTCCTGCAGAAATCATTCTTTCAATGGGGTTCATATCTTTTCGTTCCAGAGTTTTTACCGGGATAATTTGAATTGGCACCAACTGGTTCAGGGTATCGATAATAAAACTATTCTGAACCGGGTTTTTTGACACAAAATTCATTATCTCAGGAATCTCTTTCTCTTCCACTACTCTGGTTAAATGCCCTGTAACAGTATCGATCGGAATTAAATTTTGTGTAGCATCCGGATCAACATGTACCCGCACTATTTCATTGGGATACCGGTTGGCCAGGTTGTAAATCCTTTTGGCAAAATCGAAAATCCCGTAATCGGTTTTGGTCACGCCGGTTTTCTTGTTTCCTACCACCTGTGACAACCTGATTATGTGCCCATTCAGTCCGTTGTTTCGAATATTTTCCCTGACAATATTCTCCGCAAATCGTTTCGATTGCTCATAGTAATTTCTGAATTCAGAAAAATCTTTATTGCCATAAAATTTTTCCTCGAACAGGCCGCTGAACCTGCCACACGAATAGGCCGTTCCGATGTAAAAAAAGCGGGAGTCTTTCATGGCATATTTCGAAAAAACCTTAATTGAATTTTCAACTCCTTCAATGTTTGCAGAAAATATTTCGTCAATTGATTTTTCATCGTATTTTAAACTGGCGGCAAAATGAAAATAATCGACATTACCACTAAAAATGCTTTTTAGAACATTTTCATCCATCGAAAAATTCTTGTCGTTTAAGGAATAGTTGTAAACCTCAAGATTGGAAGCATTTATTTCCTTTCCATCATTAATATGCGCGAGTACTTCGTTCATTCTTTCTTCCGGATCTTGTTTATTTGCACGAACCAGAGCAATAACCGCGTAATGCTGTTTTAATAAATTGTTGATGAAGTTTGAAGCAACATATCCGTTTGCCCCGTTAATAATTACTGTTCTCATATTTCAATTTTATATTTTCTATTTTTTTCTTCCTATTTGTATTAAAGGAACAAGAGCAAAACAAGTAGCGCACTTAAGGGAATACTGAGATTATCGGATCCGCGCCAGCTTATCATTTCAGCAAACATGGTTACCAAAGCAACCAGCATTGCCAGCCAGAATGTTTCAAAATCGAATACCCCGCGATGAAAATAAAGCGCTATAATGCTGATTACAAAACTTGAAACCAGAAATGCCCCCGACCCCAGCCATGTTTTATTTAATTTTTTCCCAAATACTTTAATTCTTCCATTGTAAGCTTTTATATTGATTCCGAGAATGGCTGCCATCGGGTCGCTTACAGCCAGAATAAGCATGGGAAGTATGTAGAGGAATTTATTATCCAGTAAATCGGAAAAAAGAAATGTAAGATAAATTGCTATGGGTAATAAATAGCTACCCATCGATTTTCTTTCAATGCCGTGAATCGACTTTAGCAATTTCCCCTTCCGTGTAATAAACAATACCAAAGCAAACAAAAATGCCAGCACCAGAATATACCAGTGTGAAGGGAAAATATATGGAAATGGCACCGTAGCCAGAACAGAAGAGAAGTGAGCAAACTTGCGCGTTATTTCTCCTGTCGGGTTAAGTCTGCGATAAACCAGCTCATTAAAAATCAACAACAAACCAATCCCAATCAAATAAACAAATGACAATACAATAATATTCCCCATAACAATATCTCTGTTAAATTTCTAAAATATGAACAGCAAATGCTGCCCAGGCACCTCCTGCAATAAGACTGTCGAACCTGTCGAGAAAGCCGCCGTGCCCGGGAATCAGATTGCTGTAATCTTTTACCTTGAATTTTCTTTTATAAAGCGATGCCAAAACATCGCCGGCGAATGCAAAAACCACTGTTCCTATGGTAAATAGGAATAATTGAGGAATTGTTCCTCTAAAAAGACTTTTTAATAATAACGCACTTATCAATGAAATTAAAGTTCCTCCAATTAAGCCACCCAATGTTTTATTTGGGCTAATATTCGGCATTATTTTGGTTTTTCCGAAAAGTTGTCCGCTTATCTGGCTAAAACTGTCGAATATGGAGACTATCAGAAATGAAAACAGGACTAATTCCTTTTCAAAGCCACTAAAAAGGTAAAAACCTATTGCTAATATTGCATACACCAGCAGGGAGGAACCAAAAACCGTGCTTTGTTTAAAGCCTCCTGTCCTGAAAAGTTTTGCCAGTTCGCAGAGACCTGTCACGATAATCAGTACAGAAAGATACCTGAATGCCAGACCATCGATAACAATACTAAAAAACAGGACGTTGATGATAATAAAGTAAACACCAAATTTCGTGTAACTCTTACGTGCAATTTCGGGAGCTTTATTCCTGTTAATCAGGTAAAAACCAATTCCACCCAAAATAAAATAGGCCAGTATAATACTGTAAATCAAACGTTCCATAAAACTAATTTCTTCCTAAAATCATTAATATACCGATGGCGACCATTATAATCGCATAGGCATATTTTGCTTTGTTTTCCGATTTGTCGATTTGAATTTTGACAAGCAGGCGCGGACCAAGTATTGCACCTATTGTTGAGCCTGCTGTAAGAAAAATAACTAGTGTAAGATCTATTTTCCCCACAATAAAATGAGCGCCTACAGCAAAAAATGTATTCACTAGTACCACAAGAAGCGATGTGCCAATAACCATCCTGAATGGTATTTTCATTGAAAACAATCCTGCAAGAACCGGCGCTGTGCCACTGGTCCCAAATGTTCCGGTTATTAAACCTGCTGCCATTCCAAAAAACGAACCTTTAAATGTTTTTAAACTTCTTGGTGATATTCTTGTCTTTTCTCCTTCTCTTTCAACATTCTTTCTTCCGGCACTAAAAACCATGTTAAGCGCAATCAAAATTGAATAAACTCCAAAAGCCGTTTTTAGTGCCAGGTCGCTAATCCTGTTGGTTATTTCTGCGCCAATAAAAGCCCCAATAATTCCGGTTACCATAAAAAGTACAGCTACCTTAAAATCAATATTATTTTTACTATAATGCCCCAATGAACCAACAATACAAATGGGCAAAGTAGCTGCCAGCGAAGTAATAACCGCTGTTTGGGCCGGAACTTTTAACAGTAGGGTAAGAATTGGCAGAAAGAAAAAACCACCACCACCACCAACCATAGTTCCGAACAAACCGATAATAAATCCCAGTATCGGTAATATGAAATAGATGTTTTGTATCTCCGAAAATTCAATCATTAAGTTCGTTTGTTGTGATTCTTTTTAGTTCTATGGTACCTATCGCATGTTTCATTTGGGCGTACTGTAATATTCCACCTTCGTAGAAATACCTGTTAAGCTCCTTTTCGTTTTCATCTTTTATAACATAGATATGCTCACTTACAGGGTTTATTTGCTGCATTTCAGCACTTCTCTCCTTGTATATTTTTTTTATTTCTGTTGGTTCGTTGAAATAAATCAGGCTCCCGCTGTATGTTATGTAATCGTTAATGATTGTGGTATCGCCATCAGCAACAAGCTGGTAAGAGTTATTTTGAAGTTTGAGGAAGGTAGTCGAATTTAGCTTCCCGTTTTTATATGTTTCAACGAGGGAACTTTGCAAAACACCTTGATTATAAACGGTATGCTGAATATACTTTACACGATAGGAAATAAGTAGATTTACATTCACATCCGTTATCGCTTCAACACTTACATTTCCACTCTCGCCTGTTTGCCTGACAGAAAACTCACCAATATTTGCACCTAATAGGTGCATGCTGTACTTTGTGGTTAATTCATTGGGTTCAGCCGAAACAGGGGTAAAAAGAAGAATGCCAAGTACCAGGCACAAAAAGTGACTTATCGTCTTGTAACCTTGTTTATTGAATTTAGACGTCACAACAAGACAATATCGAAGTAATCCGATATTGGTTAATTGGCTTTTCCTTTTTATAAAGAATTTAGTCTTCATGCATGTATTCGATAATCATTATTTTACTTTTTTTTGCATGTGCATTATTCTTTCTTCTCTCTTATTTTATCTAGCAAGTAGTTCAATTGTTGAACTTCGTCTATAGATAAATTTTTCAATAAAGTATCTGCTTTCTGTTCACAACTGAGCATCTTATCCAATAATTCCATGCCATTTGTTGTAATTTCGACAGATTTTTGCCGCCTGTCGTCCGGATTTTCCTTCCGGCTAATCAATCCTTTTTCAAAAAGTCTGTCAACAATTCGGCTTACATCCGAATCTTTGTCAAGCATTCGCTGTTTTATAAAACCAATAGAAAGAGGTGCCTGGGAACGAAAACCACGAAGTATTCTTAAAACGTTATACTGCTGTTCGGCAAGGCCGCGTGCTTTAAGGGATTTATGAAACTCATAACTTAACAATTTGACAGTATAGATCAAATTGATAAGTCCCTTGTGGTATTCATTCCGAAACCTTCCATTAATTTCTTCTTCGATAGACATTTTTATTTTAGTTTAAAAAATTTGGGATTTCTTAAATAGAACCCTACCCATACAAACATTAGAACAACCACGGGCATTACAATACCAATACCACCTGTCATGTGAATAATAATAGCGCCTCCCATGTAAGAACTCAATAGCAAAGTTCCAACTTTATTTGTTTTTGGAAACAAGAACAACAAGGCAGATACAATTTCACCAAGGGCAATAATAATTCGCCAATCGGCTAAATGCATTTGTTCCATTTGTTCGGGATGAAGGAATAATTTTCCACTTGCACTAAATAAATAGAGTGCTGTTAATGAGCCTGCAATTACCCATGCGGCTATTTTTCTTGTTTTTGAAATTTCTTTAGTACTCATCATTTTTAAATTTAATGGGTTATAACTATTTTTTGAAAGTTTCTGATAGGAAGGTTTTAACATCGGTTGCATTTCGTCCTAATAAATTATTAAGATCTTTACTTGGAACATCCATTGCATTTTCGCTAAAGGCAACTGCAAAAGCGGCAACCATATTAACTGCCTGCTCAGGCATATTATGTTTTGATAATTCCTGCTTATAAGTTTCCACATCGGGCGAGATATAGCTAATTTTCTTTCCTGAAATTTCAGTAAGACAATCGGCTATTTCGCGAAACGAAACGGTTGTTTCACCGCCAATATTGTACGATTTATTTCCGTGCTCTTCGGTTGTAAGCACATTGGCAAGGGCTTCTGCTATTTCATTTCGCAGGGCAAAGTTTACTTTTCCTTTGCCTGCTGGTAGAAAAATAGTTTGGGTTTCCAACACGTTGGTTCCGATAAAATCAGTAACCATATCCATGTAAAAGCCATTTTTAAACAACGTATATGGAATCCCTGTCTGTACTAAATGTTTTTCTGTTTCCACATGGTCTTTGGCAATAAACCACAATGCGGAATTTGGATCGTCTTTCTGGCGGATAAAACTGGTATAAACAATGTGCTTCACACCGGCTTCTTTAGCGGCATTAATGGCGTTGATATGCTGCGCTGAACGGTTGATTAGCTCACTGGCTGAAATAAGTAAAAGTTTATCAATTCCCTGAAAAGCTTTTACCAGGGATTGGTAGTCATCGTAATTGCCAATTCGTACATCAACCCCTTTTTCTGCTAAGGTTTTTGCCTTTTCGCTGTTGCGGGCCAAAGCCGCGATACTATTTGCTGGAATTTTTTTGATTAAAAAATCAATGGTTGCACCTCCTAAGTGTCCGGTTGAACCTGTTATTAAAATTTCCATCTATGTAAATTTTAAAGTGTTTCTAAATTGTCAACTATTATTCTGAATGAATTCCCGAATTACTTCAATGGGCTGGGCCCCAACCAGTACTTTATTGTTTAAGATAAAAGTTGGTACACCAGTAATTCCCAGCATTTGTGCTTCTTTTGAACTTTCGTCCACCTTCTTCAGGTTGGCTTCGTCTTCAAGGTATGTTTTCAACTCCTGAGTATCTATTCCTACTCCTTCAGCAAGATCCAATAAAACAGTGATTTCGCCAATATTTTTGCCGTCCTCAAAATTTGCTTTGAACACGGCTTCATGAAATTCAGGGAATTTGCCTTTCTCTCTGGCAAAGTTGTTGGCTGCAAGGCTTAGCTTTGAGTTTGCCAGCAATTTGCCATTTAATTTCATTCCAACATCTTTCCCGAAGTTTTCAATGTATTGCTTCATTTGCCCCGCATCGTGGTTCTTAAAATATTCAGCTGTCAACTTACCTTCTTTTGGCGTATCGGGGTGTATTTCAAAAGGGCGCCAATGCACATCAAAATCCAATTCGTTTTGCAATATTCTTAAACGTTTGGCTCCGATAGTGCAAAACGGACAAATATTGTCGGAATAGATTGTTACTATTGATTTCATGATTTTTGTTTTTTAATATTAATACCATTGGGTTATCCGAATTTATAGCCCGAAACATTAACTTCCATTATTGTTCCCGCATAATCTCTTGTTCCTGCATCGTTTCCGGCTGCACCGGCTGCCACGAACAGCGGAATCAGATGTTCGCTGCGCGGATGGCTACTCTTTGCCCCGGGCGCTTTTTCCCAGTTAACCAGCGATTCATTGCGTTTATCCGGGTCGCTTTTTTCTACTGTAGCTGTCAGCCAATCATCAAATAGTTTTGAATCATTGGCTGCGGATGAACTTCCCGACATAAAACCACGCATATTATGATAGCTCATTCCCGAACCAATAATCAGTACATCCTGTTCGCGTAATGGTTCGAGAGCTTTACCCATTGCCAAATGTGTTGCCGGGTCAAGCGAATGAACCAAAGATAGTTGTACAATAGGAATTTTGGCTTCCGGGAAGGCAATCATTAATGGCACAAAGGTTCCATGGTCAAAACCACGTTCGTATTCCCGCTTTGTTTTAAATCCGGCATTATTCAAAAGAGTTTCCACTTTTTCTGCCAATTGCGGATGCCCCGGTACATTCCATTCCAAATGATAGGTAAACTCCGGGAAGCCGTAATAATCATAATACATCGGAGGATTTTGTCCAAAATGTATGGTGGGCACATTTTCTTCCCAGTGCGCTGAAACAACAAGTATGGCTTTAATTTTCGGACGATACTTCTGCCCTAATTCCGTAAGATACGTTCTTAAACCTCTATATCCCACCGGGTCACCCATAGCATCGTCCATCACATGCCATGGGCCACCACCGTGAGGGATGAAATATACAGGCATATTTTTCATAAATCTGTAATTATTTTCTTAGTGTTTTTAAAGCATTTCCCCAGCTATTCAATTGGTCTAACATTGTTTTTAAGTTGTCAGAATGTATTGGTACAGGTTTAAAAACACTAAAGTTTTCGAAATCGGTAAACAACGACAGCAATACTTGATTGCGAACATGAGCTACTTGTAATTCACTCAAAACCAGCCGAAGGTGCTCCACTGCTCTTGCACCACCTGCAGAACCATAACTTACAAAACCGGCCGCTTTATTGTTCCATTCAGCATACAAATAGTCCAATGCATTTTTTAAGGCGCCGGGTATCGAGTGGTTATATTCTCCGTTGACAAATATAAAAGCATCGAGCGATTTAATTTTTTCTGCCCAGGCTTTTGTATGTTCATTCGAATATTGGCCAAAGGAAGCCGGATAAGCTTCATCAAGCAAAGGTAAATTGTAGTCTTTAAGGTCAACTAATTCATATTCTGCATCATTTCTTTTTGATGCAAAATCATATACCCATTTAGCAACTTGTTCAGCGTTGCGTCCCGGACGGGTACTACCTGTGATAATTCCAATTTTGATCATAACTTGCTATTTTAAATTGTTAGTTTATAAACCGATTCTTTCATTCGGTACTTTCACAAAAATTCCCTTTGAGTCGGCAAAAAGCCTCTGGTTTTTATCAACCATTTTCCCAATTATGTAAATTTTCCTACCTTCCGTTTTTTCGACTTGAGTAATAATATATACAGTTTTTTCGACAGGTAAAGGTCTGTGATAATTTACAGTTAAGCTGGCAGTAACAGCAGGCATTTTGTTCAAAAAAGATACCGCTCCCATTGTTTCATCCAATACAGATGCAATGGCGCCACCATGAACAATTCCCGGAGCTCCTTGTGTTTCAACATGAAATAAAACTCTGGCGTAAAATTTTAACGAATTCTCATCACGATAGTATTGTAACTCGATGTATTTCTGTTGCTTACCAGAAACAAACGAATCGGTATAGGAATTCATGTTATAAGGTGTCAAATGTTGAAATTCATCCGGGATCTTCATGTGTTTATAATTTGTTTTTTAATTGACAGATCCAGATGGGCTCCCAAATAATTATTCCTCTGTGTAAAAAAGATTTCCTCATATTCGTTTCATTTTATTTCCTTTTAAAATTACACTCTATGGGATTAATTAATCAATCCCACTATTTTTTCATTATTAATAAACCTTATCACATTTTTGGCTGCCTTTTCAGTTCCTTTTAGGATTGCATCATCAACCATGGCCGAATTATGCGGCGAACCAAGTAAATTTGGCAATTCGAAAAAAGGGTAGTTGATCACGAACTTGCCATATTTAAACGGTTCTACCCACCAGGCATCAATGCCGGCATAAAAGTTTGGATGACTTTTAAGGTGTTCATAAAGGTCCTGCTCATCTAATATCTGTCCTCTTGCAACATTTATCAATACTGCATCATCTTTCATTATTTCCAGTTTATGTTTGTTTATCAATCCGTTTGTTTCATCATTAAGCGGGCAGGCAATTAAAAGAATATCACAATTTTTAAGCACATAGTCCAGGTCTTTCAAAGTTCCGATAAACTCAACCTCTTCATCGGTCTTGCCTGTTTTATTTAATGCAAGAATCCTTACGCCGAAAGGATTCATCAATCGAGAGGTAGCTTTTCCAATTGAGCCAAAACCAATAATCCCAAGTACCGCATTATTCACCGATTTTGTAAAACTCTTTAGTTGATTAAATTTTTCTTCGGCCAACTGATTGTGATAAACAAATAACCTTTTGGATAAGGCAAGCATCATGGCAGCAGCATGTTCTGCCATGGGGGAAGCATAAGCTCCCTGGTTGGCGGCGATTTTTATTTCTTTGGGGAACGATTCTAAATTAATATGATCGTAACCGGCAGATAGCAGTTGAATAAACTTCACCCTTTCAGACGTTATTCCGGCGCTAAAAAGTCCTTCTTGTTCCGGATTCCACGATAATATAATATCTGTATCAGATAGAAGGTTACCCCGCATGTCAGCGGGATAATCTTCCATAAAGATAATTTCTGCATCTTTGTCAAAGCAAATTTCCAGCAAGGTCCTTTGCCCGTTCATTGTTCTAAAAGTTACCAATATCTTCATCTGTTCAAATTTTGCTATTAAGCGCTCCGGCAACATATACTGAGCAGTTAATCAATGATTTGCTTTAATTTATTAAAAGAAATTTTCAACACTTGTTCTGTCCATATAGGTAAATTGGAGCATCCAATGCGGATAAATTGGGTTTAATTTGCTCAGTTCATCCAATCGGCTTACTTCCTCTGGGCTCATTTCCCAGTTTGTAGCTTTCAGGTTGTCTTCCAATTGATGCGGTTTGGTGGCGCCAATTAAAACAGACGAAACCGCTGGTTTTCGGAGCAGATAATTTAATGCGGCCTGCGAAATGCTGGCTTTGTGGTTGTTGGCAATTTCTTCCAGGGCATCAACAATAACATAGCCTTTATCCAAATCTATCGGGATAAAGTTTTGTTGTTCATTGGTCCTTCTGGAATCTTCGGGCATGGGTTTGTCTTTCCGGTATTTTCCTGACAAGAAACCACCTCCCAGCGGCGACCATGGCGTTAATCCCAGACCCTGATCCCGGAGCAAAGGAACCAATTCATATTCTACATCTCTCGAAATAAGCGAATAAATAGCTTGCAGCGACACAAATTTTTCAAAATGATTTTCTTTCGATACGGCCAATGCTTTCATCAACTGCCATGCCGTGAAATTACTCGCGCCGATGTACCTCACTTTTCCCTGATGAACCAAATCCGATAAAGCTCCCAAAGTTTCTTCAAGCGGGGTAATCGGATCAAAACTGTGCATCACATAAAGGTCGATGTAGTCGGTACCCAATCGTCTTAAGCTCTGGTTACAGCTATCGATGATGTGTTTGCGCGACAAGCCAACATCGTTGATATCCTTGCTCATCCGACCCCTTACTTTGGTGGCAAGCACAATTTCATTGCGTTTCTCTTTAATGGCTTTCCCAAGGATTTCTTCGGATTGACCGTGTGAATAAACATCTGCCGTGTCAAAAAAGTTAACGCCGGCATCAAGAGCCATATCCACTAATTTTTTACTGCTTGGATAATCCAACGCACCTACTACTTTCCAGTAGCCATCACCGCCAAAACTCATGGCTCCTAAGCAAAGTTCGGATACCATTAATCCTGATTTTCCTAATTGTCTGTACTTCATATTTTTTTGTTTTTAAGTGTAAATTATTTAAAAATAAAATGTTTATGTAATATGCTTTAACTCAAAAGCATTTGCCAACAATTCAAATGATTTTCTGCGCGCTTCATAATCAACAGACATGGAGGTAATCATAATTTCATCGGTTTCAAAATCGTTTGATAATTTAATGAGTTGTTCTTTCACATCATCGGTCGTTCCCGAAATGATGCGTCCTTTATTTCTTTCTATTATTTGTTGTTCAAAAGGGGAGAAACCATAATTCTTGATAAAGTTTCCATCTTTAAAATCATTGAAATTGCCTTTTTCAAATTGCACAAAAACGAAATCAATAAACTTACGCATTTGGTTTGCTTTTTCTTCGGTTTCGGCACAAACTACCTGAACGGCAACTATTACCTGAGGTACAGTATTTTCGGCTGATGGTTTAAAATTCTTCCGGTATGTTTCTGCCACTTGTGGAATGACTAAACCGTTTATAAATTTGGCAATGCTAAGTCCCATTCCAAATTTAGCGGCAATTAAACTGCTACTGCCACTGGAACTTAGTATCCATTGCGATGGAATTGTAGTTGCTCGCGGTGTCGCGAGCAGCGAGCCGTATTTAGTGGCAGCCGTATCCTTGAAAAAATGTTGCATGTATTCTAACTGTTGCAAATAACTTGCCTCGCTAAAATCGTTTGAAGGGTTAAGGATTGAAGAGGTAATCCGATCGGTACCCGGAGCGCGTCCAATTCCTAAATCAATCCTATTGGGAAAAAGCACTTCGAGCATCCTGAAATTTTCAACTACCTTTAAAGCGCTGTGATTTGGCAACATAATGCCACCCGAGCCAATACGAATGGCGTTGGTTGCATCGGCCAGTTTTACCATCAGCACTTCGGGTGTAGAACCGGCAATGAGCGCGGAGTTATGATGTTCCGATACCCAAAAGCGGCTATAACCCAATTCTTCGGCCAGTTTAACCGTTGCAACCGTTTCATTAATAGCATCTTTGGCATTGCCGCCCGGTCTGATGACAGATTGATCGAGTATGCTTAATTTTAATTTTCTCATTCAGCGAATTTTGCAACAAAATGTATTTTTATTCTAACTGTTAATCAATTTCAAAATGTCTTTCTCAATTTTTTCCGGTTTATCGGTTGGGGCAAAACGCTTTACCGGATTACCATTTTTATCGATTAAAAATTTGGTAAAATTCCATTTGATGCGATTTCCAAGAAAACCTCCTTTTTTACTTTTTAGATAAGCAAATACCGGATGTGTATTCTTCCCGTTTACATCAATTTTTTCGGTAAGCTGAAAGGTTACTCCGTGATTGATTTTGCAAGCTTCTTCCACGGTTTCATTTGTTTCGGGTTCCTGGTTCAAAAACTGAGCGCTTGGAAAACCCAACACAACCAAACCTTTGTCTTTATATTTTTGATGCAATGTTTCCAAACCGTCAAATTGCGGGGCAAGCCCACATTTTGTAGCTGTGTTGACTATCAATACAGTTTTGCCTTTGTAGCTTTTCATTTCAAGGATTTCGCCATTGGGCCTTTTAGCTTTTAACTGATAAAATTCGGATTCCATGATATTTCTGTTTTTAATGTTTACATTGTTGCTTTATTTGAAAAGGCAATACTTAGCATGATGCTTATCGTTATTATGCCCAAAAAGAAAACAACCAGAGATAATTTATTTTTATGTGATATTTTGCCGTACCTAAAAAGCAAATACCCAACTGTAATGTTGAACAAACCCCATATTACATTGATTGTTGGTGCCGAAAGTCCCTGTCCGGGCGGATCAGCAAATGGTGATGGAAAAGGATTGCCGGAAATTCCATTCACAAAATGGGGTACTGCATTTGCAAGAAACATTCCTGCAAAAAACGCTGCTACATAATGATACCACTTCATGTTTTTTTGTTTTATTTAATTGTTCCTTTCCATTAAATTCATCCAGACTTCCTTTTTCAGAAAACTACCATCTACGTTTTCTTCCATCTTCAAAAACATTGAAAAAGGCACAGCGAAAGAAAGAAGATCTTTATCCACATGGCGGCGTGCGGAAATATCCGTCAAACCGATGACTGCACTAGGTTCTCCAGACTTTGCTTCGGCGTAAGGAATAATCCCCAGGGTATGGCAGCCTGCGCCAAAAGGCATAATCACGCTTGGGCCGGTTCCTCGTTCGTAGTTGGCAAGGACAGACAGGGCTGATAACTGTTCAACATTGGCCAGAAAGACCACCACCTCAGGGGTTTCTTCTTCTGTCAACTGATCCAGTGGCTTATAAACAACGTAAGTTGTCGGCACTTCGGTCATAGGCAAGGCATCCACGAACTTTTTGGCGATTTCAGGTGACTTGAAGTACCCTTCGCCTTCATCGAGCGGGGTTGAAGTTCGAAAGTTTGCGGCTTCGGGAGTACGCGCAAATTCTTTATTCCCGGTGGAAACATAGCACTCGATACCTCCCGGAAAATGAACGTACTGGTTGCCAAATCCAAGTCCGACCCCACCACCGAGGCAGCCAAAAGTTTTTCGGTCGAAAATGGCAGTACGCCCTTTCGCGGCGGCGATAAACATAGTTACCACGCATCCCCAGCGGCCTTCTTTAAACTGCATCGCGTTTTCTGGTTTATCATCAGTGAACAAAACGGCTACCGGTGAATACTTCATACCGATTGCACTGGCTATTTTACTTTCCATTGTTTTATCAATTTTTAAAATTTCATGATCAATTCTAATCAATTTTTTTACCAGCCGTGGGTCCAGGCTTAAGCGTGTGTATTTCTGCTATGTTAATGACTACAACTGCTCTGGGTTTGGGCATTCCCATTTTTACCGACATGGCAGCCGACTGTTCATATAAATCTCCACTTTCGTGTAAAATAGCCTCTCCAACAAACCTATATCCATCAAGAATATCCCTGTTTACAACAGCCACGGAAACTTTTGAACCTCTTTTAATATTTTCATAGGTGGCACCACCAGTACCTTCTGAAAATATAAGAGAATTGTCCGATAACACCCGGGTTGAACGTTTTGGCGCAACATTCGGATAACCATCAGCATCTACAGTTCCAACGAAACACTGCTGTGTGGCAATCATGTCTTTCATTTCTTGTGTAAGTGTGTTCATTTTTTTAAAAATTATAGTTAATATCAGTTAATTTTTCAGACAATTTCCAAAGTTGTTTCGCATCTTCGGTGTTGTAAGATGCAGGGATTGATTTAACCTTTACGGGTGAACCTTTCATTTCATTAAAACCATTGGGGCCATAATAATCGCCGCCTTGTACATTCGGGTCAACTGCCGCTCTCAATTGAGGCAAAGCACCCATTGCCGCGCTTTGAAGAAAAAACGAAGACAGCGGTTTGAGCAAACGATAGTAGAATTTACCTTCGATGAATCGCATTAGGTTGGTTTGTGATACACCTGGGTGCGCTGCAACGGCAATGCTGTTGATGTTGTTTGCTTCGAAACGCCTTTGGAGTTCATAAATGAACAGCAGGTTTGCCAATTTAGAACGCCCGTATGCTTTCATGGGCGTATAACCGTTGCCATTAGCAAACATAAAATTGTTAAAACCCATCTTTCCGCTTTTATGGGCAATGCTACTTGTAGAAACTACCCTTGATTTTGGGGTTTTTACAATTAAGTCTTTCAGCAGTCCGGTGAGTGCAAAATGTCCCAGATGGTTAGTCCCGATTTGGCTTTCAAAACCATCTTTGGTCAGTCCGTAAGGAGGAATCATGATACCCGCATTATTCAGAAGAACATCCAAACGGTTGTAATTTTCTTTAAATTTATCGGTGAAATTCCTTACTGATGATAAATCCATCAAATCTAACGGCATAATCTTTATTTTGCCATTTGGCTTATTTTTCATGATTTCTGCCCTTGCCACTTCGCCCTTTTCAACTGAGCGACAAGCCATTATAACTTCTGCGCCGTTTTGAGCGAATGCTTTTACCGATTCGAAGCCTAAACCGCTGTTTCCTCCGGTAACAATTATTACCTTTCCCGTGAGATCAGGAATATCAGCCGTTTTTCGTTTTTCGTTTTTCATTTTTCTTATATTTAAAAGTCTTCAATGGTACTATTTTTTGTTTCCACCAAAAGGTCATCTTAAATTCTAATGTAAATATATGTATAAACGTTTAATGTTTAAACATATAAAAATATAATTTGTTTAAAATCTGTCAGGTATAATTGCAAGCAAAACTCACTAAACATTTTAATACCCAATTGATGTCCTCATTTTGATATCAATAAGATGGACATTTAATTCTGACTTCGCAGCTATTTCTAATTCATCCAACATTCTTTTCAATATTTTGCAATTTGGGCAAGTAAGCGTATAAAACATTTCTATAGTAACAGTACTTTTATTATTCATACATCCAATTTAGAATTTCGCACAAAGATATGTATAAACATTATATGTTGCAACATACATTAGATGAAGTTTTTCAAAAAAATTCAAATCAATGGATTGTCAGAACCTAAAATTTAAAAAATCAATGAGTTAATTTGCAGTTTGTGCTATTGTTAACATAGGCGGATCTATGGGGTGACTTCGCACAGTAACTCAAAGTCACCCGGTGAAAATTTAAAAACTATCCGATTCTATCTTATTTCTTTAGCTTTCTTTAAAGCAGTTCTTGAAATAAGCGGGCTCTAAAAACTCGTGAATTAACGTTGCTCCCATAATTATTCCAACGAATAAATTTTCAAAATCCTGAAACAAGGGATCTTCCCCAACCATTAATGCCAATCCTAAGTGCGACACGAAGTCGCTCAAATAACTGTTAAACGTTCTTTCAATATTGAAGATTGATTTAACCTCATGTTCCATCATGAGTAACCTACCGGCACATGCGTCAGGGGCAACCTTAAGGTGTGAAGCTGTCGGGAAAAGGCTGCCCAAGGGAAAGCAACATTCCCAAGGGCGTTGGTTTGGATGGTATGGTGAAAGTAAATGAACTGCCATGGACGTACCGTCATGCGCGAAAATGTGAAAGTTGTTGATACAGATTAGCCAAAATGGCAAGAAGACAGGATGCAAGTACGTTAGCTATGAGCACATGGATATAATTCTTCCGTTATATAGGCAGCACCTAACCCAATCCTGTTATTTGAGCGGAACGTGGTAAGCCTATGTAGCTCCTTCGTTGCAGAAGGTAGGTTCGCCGCAAGGCGAACACAAAGCCGCATAGGTATGGGACGATGGAAAAAGCCAATGCCCTCTTGTAATCAGGGGGATATGCCAACTTCCATCGGGTTCTCTTTTGCAAGAACATTAAAATAAGATTCTAATTCAGGAAAAGTACTTATACGCAAGCGGAAAAAGACAACGACACAGCAAATTGACAATAAAAATGGTAAATGAAACTTGGTATGAAAAATGAAATTGACAGCCAAATATCCCTCTACTCAATCCTACCCAAAAGTTTAAATTTTTACCACACCGCACTTTTTCGGCAAAGCCGTTTTGGCTATCACACATTGCAGCATATTTCCAAGCCCCCACGAGCCTACGCTCTTCCCAAAGGCTTGTAAAAGAGCTACAATCTTCCCACCACACTACTGAAATAAACACATTATTTATAGCATTGATATTTAATGTGTTAATATAATTCGCATTCATAAAACAAAAAAAACTATGTGAGTTTAAATAGTTTTGTATATTTGCATCCAAAATTGTTTCAATGGAAATAAGAGATAAAATTATTTTAGGTTCAAGTAAGATGTTTATCAAATTTGGTATTCGTAGCATAACAATGGATATGATAGCTGAACAGTTAGGGATTTCAAAGCGTACTATATATGAAAACTTTACAGACAAAAATGAGTTGTTAAAATATAGTCTTGAAGCTGGAATGGTAGAACAAAAGGCAGTTGTTGAAGAAATATTTAAAAATTCAGAAAATGTTATTGATGCAATGTTAAAAACAATTAAACATAATGCTAATACATTAAAATCAATAAATCCATTATTCTTTTTTGATATTCAAAAATACTATCCTGAATTATATAAGTTATTAATCAAAAAAAATGATAGGCAGAAGATAAGTCGTTTAATTGAAATGTTAAATAAAGGAATACAAGAAAAAATAATTAGAAATGAAATTAATGTAGAAATAGTTGCAATATTAATTGCGGAACAATTCAAAATGATAGGAAATCAAGAAATATTTCCAGAGGATAAATTTTCAAAGATTGAAATATTTGAAAATATTTCAATCAATTTTATAAGAGGTATTGCAACAGAAAAAGGGTTATCATTGATAGAAAAATATAATAGTTAAAAAAATTTACCTAAATGAAAACTACAAAAAACTGAATAGTTTTATGAGTATAGATGTAAAAAAAAGAATTATCCAAAATTGTTCAGAGCTATTCTATAAATATGGGATTAAAAGTATTTCTGTAGATGATATTTCCTTTAACGTAGGCATATCAAAGAAAACATTTTATGAATATTTTGAAACCAAAAATGATGTAGTAAAAGCAATTGCTATTGAGTTTATAAACAAAAGTAGGCTGTTGAATAAAGACATCATTGAAGAAAAAAAGGATGTCTTTTATAAACTTATGAAAATTTACAAAAAAATGCTTTCTCAATTTAATACATGTAACCCAAGTTTTATTTATGATATTAAAAAATTCTATCCAGAGGTATATGAATTATTTATTGAATTCAGGGATAAAGAGTTGGATTATATGATTACAACTCTTATAAAACAAGGTAAAGAAGAAGGATTATTTAGAGAAAACATAGATGAAAAAATAATTTATAAATTACATCTGAACAGAATTAATTCTATTATTGAAGGCTCACTTTTACCTGAAAAGACTATTGCTGATCCGGTTTTCTTTGAATTCATCTTAATCAATTTAATTGGAATAACAACGATTCAAGGACATGAAATATTAGAAAAAAAATTAAAAAAATATAAAAATGAAAAAAACTTTTAAAACGGTATTAATAGCTATAATTATTTTGAGTACTATGCCCCTTTTAGCGCAAGAACCATTGGTTTTATCATTGGATAGTGCGATTAGCTATGCTCTAAATCACAACAAGACATTGGTTAATTCAAAATTCGCAGTCGATAAGTCAGCACAAAAGATTAAAGAAACACTATCGCAGGGCTTACCCCAGGTAAATGCTTCAATGGATTATTCCAATTTTCTGGGAGCCACAGCTTCTTTGCAATTAAATCCCAGTGCACCGCCGGCAGTCATCGAATTTAATCCAACAAGTAACTTTAAAGCGAGTGCAAGTCAGCTGATCTTCAATGGAAGTTATTTTGTGGGTGTACAACTTTCAAAACTTGGGAAATCCATTGCTGAGCAAAGCTACCAAAAGGATGAGCTGAATGTAAAGGAACAAGT
>JAFGWF010000329.1 GCA_016937295.1 Bacteroidales bacterium | reverse complement strand
GCTTGTTGAATGGCTAAATTAATGACCACATAGTCAATCCACACGCGATATTTCTCGATAACATCAAACACTAAAACCGGACGATTATAATCTTCGCGATGAAAAACCCCAATATAGGGGTCGATGCCTGCTTTAATCAGTGCACCTTCAATTTTTCCATAAAGAATTCCGTAGCCATAGTTGAGCAAACAGTTGAACAAATCGGTAGCCGGATGTTGACTTCGTCCTTCAAAAAGGTAGGTCTGGGGCATTAAAGAGGCAATGAAACCAAAATAAATTTTGGAGGCCGCCCCCTCCCAACCTCTTAAACTACTTGCAACTTCGCTCATGGTTTCGCCCTTCACTTGGCGCACTTTCACCTTATAATCGTTGAGTTTTCGCAACTGCTGTTTCAAGAAAATAGATTGGTCGGAAACGGAAAGCAACAAAGCCATCTGATTGTCTATCTTTTCAACGATGACGTGCTTTATCCAATCAATTGCGTCTGCCGACAGACTGAAGTCTAACTGCTTGCGCCTAATCGTGCTTATGCTGCCATACTTCACACTCCAAAGCCGCCCTCCAGGCGTTCCGGTGCCATCCACAAAAAGCACATCTATTTGGTTTTCAACTGCTAGCAACGCAGCATCACTGCTTATTCGCGCTCCCTTGCTGATGCTAATGCTCTTCACCGCCGCCGGTGCAATCCGCTGCTTGCCCTCTTTGTGAATCACCACAAACGACCCTCGGTCGATGACCAAACTTGTTCCAAATGTGTTCAAAATCAAATCCATACTATTGACCGTTAGTCCAAGTAAAATGATAGGAACCGTCGTCGTCATATTTTAAATTGATATCACAATACCCATTTCTATTATACATTCGCCATTTGGTTGGAGATATTATGACATAATGTTTATTATAATATTCCACATAATAATTAAGAGCTCCATCATGGTCAGGAACAATAATCGTTAAATAACATATCAGAGAGGTAGTGAAAAAATAACCGACTAATGCGTTGTCTATTTTTACTTCAATATATTTATAATACATCCCTTCGGCAGGATCACTGACATATTTTTCCGTCAACACATCATCCGAACTGTTCTCAAATTCATCTTTTATTTCTTTATACGTGCTTCCTAAGCGAGCCTGCGAAGTCACATCAATGGCTATAACCATTAAAACTACCATAAACATCATTTTTTTCATTTTCATAAAATTTTAAAATTAGGGTGCAATAATAGAAGTGAAAAATGTCAGGAATATGCACAATGGATTAAAGTTACAATAATTGTAGAACAGAGAGCAGAGAATAGTGAATTAACTTAGTCCAAACAAAAAACAAAAAACACCAAACAAAAAACATTTATCCTCCGTAGCCTCGGCGAAGGAGGAACAAACACCAAACAAAAAACAACAAACAACAAACACCAAACATTTCCTATCTTTGACCATTCATTTTTTTTAAGATTATGCCCAAGAATTATTATGCTTTTATGCGCTACCAAGTGATTGATAATTGTCTGCGCAATCGTTATCACATTTCTCCAAATGCCGGAGAATCAGGAATATGGACTTTGGATGAAATTGCTGAACAATGCTTAGAAGCCATCGGTAAATTGCCTTCAACACGCACCTTAAAACAAGATATTCAGCGAATGCGTTGTGGCGAACTCGGTTTTGAAGCACCAATCGAAAATTGCTATGGCGAAGGCTATCGCTATAGCGACACCAACTTTTCGATTTATACTATGCCCATAACAGAATCGGAACGTAAGCAGTTGGCCAATAGCCTACAGATTTTAAAAAAGTTTCGTGGAATGCCGTTTTATAGTGAGGTATTTCGAATTCTTCAAAAACTCGACCCCGGAAATCCATTGCATGAGTTTATTCACTTTGAACCTGTTGGCATTGTTATAGGTTACGAATTTTTTGAGGTAGTACTAAAAGCATTGGAGGATAACAAACAGATGAAAATACGTTATAAACCTTATAATGAAGAGGCTATGGAGCTTTTGTTCAATGGAGGATTTATAAAAGAATACAACAGACGTTGGTATATCATCGGCCTTGATCAAGACGAACAGTTGTGGAATCTGGCCTTCGACCGCATAGAAAGTATTGAATTGTTATCAACCTCCTCCCAACAACTCCCCGAAACTATCTATGAAAAACACAAACAAATTGTGGGTGTAACTGTTCCTCAAAACGGGAAAGTAAACAAGATTCGTTTTAGAGTTCAAAAAGATATTAGCCCATATTTCAACACTAAACCACTACATCACAGTCAGATAATCAAACAAGAAACGGAAGATTACATCGTTTTTGAGCTTGAAGCAATGGTCAATATTGAACTCATCAGCAAGCTAATGGCTTTTGGTGAGGCAATAAAAGTGGAACGACCTGCATTTTTAGTAAATGCCATAAAACACAAATTGGAGGAATGCTTGCTGGGGTATAATTAGCGCAAGCAGAGATTCTTAGAAATATGTACACGAAATGAAGCTCGACTTAGAGCTGTGTAAAGCCAGCGGTGCAATTGTTCCTTTGGGAGAGAAGTAAAAAGATGTGGCTCTAAAACTAAAAATACATGAGGCCACTC
>JAFGWF010000061.1 GCA_016937295.1 Bacteroidales bacterium | reverse complement strand
ATTGGTGGTCAGCCTGCCAATTTTGTGGATGGAGTTCCAGTGACCGGAACAGGTTCGTACTACTACCGCGACCCAAATATCGTAGGTCTTGTCAGCACAGAAGACATGGTAGTTATGATGGATGAAATGGAAATCGAAACCAATCTGAATATCGACAAAGTGCTTGAAACCGGACGAATGGTCGAGCGAATTGTTGGCCGCCCTTTGCGCTCCGAAAGCATCAGAACCGGTAGAATTCCAAAGAATTTATCAGGTAGAAAATAGTGTTAGTCAGCCAAAAAGCTGTCCGAAATAGATGGTTATTTTTAAAGGATACATCTCTATTTTGGATAGCTTTTTTTATTTGAAAATTTTTCTTTCCATTCAAAAATTATTTTGTAATATTGTGATTCTTAAAACTTAATAATCATGGAAGAACGAAAATGTTTGGAATGTGGCACAGAAATCATTGGTAGAGTTGACAAGAAATTCTGTTCTGATCAATGTCGAAATACCTATAATAACCGCACAACTGCCATTGCAAATTCATATATTCGAAAGGTAAACTATACGATTCGAAAAAACCGTAAAATCATGCAAGAATTGCTTGATAAAAGTGAAAAGGATGCTATTGTTGTAAATCGAAAAAAGCTGATTGAGTTAGGATTTAGCTTTGAGTATTACACCAATATTTACAAAACCAAAACAGGAAAATATTATTATTTCAGCTATGAGTATGGCTTTATGAAAATAGATGACGACCATTTCACCATAGTTTTGAGGCAAGAATATCTAACAAAATAAAACTGCTGATTTTAATTATTTAAAACCATTGTTGTCCGATAAAAGACTCTTAAACAAGCTGAAACACTTGATATATTTAGTCCCTACGGGATGGGGTTACTTTATTCTCTACCAATATTTTGCCCCTAAAAGGGCTGTCCCGTTAGGGACAAAATATTGGTAGAAAGGATATTAGGATATGGAACAAAGTCCCGTAGGGACTAAATATAATTTTTATCGGACAACATTGATTTAAAACCAATAGTTTAGGATTCTAAAATCGAGTTTGCCTATTTCTTAACTTTCCGGATGGAATCCAAAACAGTCCCATCAACCCATTTCACAATGGCAATCACCTCATCTTCAAACTCCGGTTTAGCGGGCTTACCGCAGATCGCCTCAGCTTCTTCCTTCAATTGCTCGATAGTTTTAATTGGTAATTTACTGTTTTTCAGCTTCTCTAAGAGATCAGTTCTACGAGGATTGATTGCGATTCCACGTTCGGTTACAATTACATCAATCAATTCACCAGGGCCACAGAGTGTGGTAACCTCATCAATTATTACTGGAATACGGTCGCGAAACAACGGAACAGGTAAGAAAACAGTTTTACCAAAAAGGCAATTTTGCCAACCGCCAATTCCATGAAGTAAAACTCCGTCTGAGTGAGTTACCACATTGGCGTTAAAATTCACATCAACCTCTGTTGCGCCTAAAATTACCACATCGACCATAGATGCAAAATTACCTTTGCCGTGATAGTTATACGATGTGAATGGACTTGTATTGACGTGGTTAGGATTCTCGCGCATAGAACGAACACCCTCTAAATCAAAGGTTTGTCCATCTAAAATATAGTCCACCCTGCCCTCTTCCAACATTTTAACAGGATACTGATTACTTCCGGCTCTAACAAAACGGGCTTTCCAGTTTTTGCGTTTCAAAATTTCATCAAAATAAATTCCAATGCTAAGAGAAGTTCCGCCGGCTCCGGCTTGATAGCTAAAGCCATCATAAATCAACTCGGCCTCTTCGCAAAACTGGGCTGTCATTTCTGCAATCAACAGTCTGTCAGGACTTTTTGTTACGGCTGTGGTGCCGCTAACGATTTTTTCCGGATCACCAACCTTATCCACTTTTACGGTATAATCGACATAATTACCTTGAATTTGCCATGGAATACATGGAAAAGGAACAAGATTGTCAGTAACCACGATCACCTTATGCGCAAACTGACTGTCGGCCAATGCAAATCCCAGCAAGCCACAAGCAGCAGCACCATCCACACCATTTGCATTTCCAAAAGCATCTGCCGTTGGAGCTGCAATCACAGCAATGTCAATCTGAACCTCACCATCTTGAACTGCCTGATAACGACCACCATGCGAACGTAAAACGCCAACACCTTGCATTCGTCCCTCACTGGCAAACCTTCCTAAGGCGCCATTCATCGAACCTTCGATTCGGTTGATGGTTCCATCCTCAAGATATTTTATTAGTGGTTCGTGACAAGGGAAGGAAGCGGATGGAAACCACCTTAAGTTTTTCACGCCAAGCTCGTGTGCAATATCAAAAATTTGATTGGCAATCAGGTCTCCATTACGGAAATGATGATGAGTAGAAATTGTCATTCCGTCTTTAAGTCCTGCTTTAACTAAAGCTTCTTTTAAATTAGAAACCAGCTTATTACCATCCGAAGGAAAATCGGCACAGCTTACTAATGGAGGACCATAACGTCTTCCCGTTGGACGATATTTTCCAACACCTTGGAAAGGAATTTGTTGCTCTCCATTAACTTCAACCGGCACCAATCTTCCGACTGCATTTATCACCATTTTGCCTGTCTTTTTCATATTCATATTTTATTCACTTAATATTCTCTTTAAAACAAAATTCGGAATAACGATTCCTTAAAAATTAGAACTCCTTGCGCCAATCGACATCTATCAGACCAATGGATAAAGCTATATCAATTACCTTCTGAGCGCGTTTAACTACCGGTGCATCAATCATTTTACTTCCAAGAGAAACTACACCTAAACCCTTTTCAGAAGCCTCAATAAAGGCATTAACGATTTTTTTAGCTTTTTCAATTTCGGCAGTTTCAGGAGCAAAATTTTCGTGAATAACTTTAATCTGTCGTGGATGAATACAACCCATTCCATCAAAGCCTAAAGCCTTAGAGTTCTGCACATTACGCGCTAAGCCTTCCATGTCGTTTACATCCGAAAACACAGAATCGATTGGTTGAATGCCTGCAGCTCTACAAGCATTAACTACTTGACTACGAGCATAGAAAGACTCCTTACCTTCTTCAGTACGCCGCGTGCCCAAATCGGCTGTATAATCCTCTAAGCCAATGGCCATCGCTACAATATTTTCTGCCGAAGTGGCAATTTCATAGGCTTTTACCACACCAAGCGCCGATTCAATAATTGGCATCAACCAAATCTCTTGATTTGAATTTCTTTCTTTTCTAAGCACGTCAATTTGCTGGTTTACAAGACGAATCTGATCTGCCGATTCACATTTAGGCACTAATATTAAATTGACTCCATAGCCTACGATATGCTCTAAATCATCTAAACCACGTGGCACCTGATTGATTCTCACCATCTTTTCAGCACCATAAAAGTCGAGCCATAGCAGGGCATTTCGGACAAGAAACGAAGCCTCGAATTTTTTTGCAGGAGCAACGGCATCTTCCAAATCCAGAATGATTCCGTCCGGATGATGAAGTCCGGCATTTATCATTAAGCTCGGATTATTTCCAGGAAGATAAAGCCTTGATATTCGCGATTTTTCTTTGGATGTAGCTAAGGAGTTTTGAGATGGATTTTTAAAGAAAAAAGGGCGGCTATCCGAACGCAACATTTTATATGTAGCTTCGAGTCGTGCTGCTTGAACCAATGGTAATGCGCCATTGTCTTCCATCAAAATATTAGCATTTTTAATGTTATAGAATTCAGTGAAATCCTTCACAAGTTTCTCAATGTCAGCTCCAAACATAGCCTGAACTTTCGACTTAACAACAATATTTAATCCACCAGAATCCTTCAATTCCAACTCTACATAACAGTCGGATCTAACTTTATCGCCACGATTACCGGCGAATGCTTTATCAATAATTTCCATATTAAATTTTCAAAAAATACAGCCACAAAGTTATAAATATAACATCTCACCAAAGCGCATTTTTAATTGAAATATTCATATTTTGTCTTGATTATTTGCCCAACAAAACCATTGTCGCAATTTCTTTGCATAAGATTAAATTGCAAAAATTAAAGTTAATATCCAAAGATTTTCATTATATAAAAATTAATATTTTATTGAATTATAAGGTTTTAAGCGCTGGAAATATAATTAATCCGATGTTGAAAAAAACCAATAGTATCAACCTCGAAAAGAAGTAATTTTAGCCCTTTGCAAATCTCTCATAATTAATATGTCCAAAAAGGAATTAAAAGTAATTGGAATCTCCAATAGCAATACTCAGACAGGTGCGTATGCGCTTATTCTTGGTGAAATTGACAGTAATCTACGCATTCCAATAATTATCGGAGCTTACGAAGCCCAATCAATTGCATTACACTTAGAAAAACTAACACCAAGTAGGCCTTTAACTCACGACTTGTTTACTCATGTTTTTTTAACTTTTCAAATTATTTTGCACGAAGTTTACATAAATAAATTTAGTGAAGGTATTTTCTATTCGATTTTAATATGTGAACAAAACGGGCGATTTGAAGAAATCGACAGTCGAACAAGTGATGCTATAGCATTGGCAATCAGACTTAATGCACCGATTTATTGCGACCAAGAAATCATAAATAAGACGGCAATTTCGTTTGAAGACCCACCATTTAATGAAGAAGACAGCGATGATGATAATGAGGTGGAGGATGAAGCAACAGATTATTCAAACATGACCTTAGAAGATTTACAAGCTATGCTTGAAGAAGCTATTGAGAAAGAGAATTATGAGGAAGCATCTCTTTTGCGAGACCTAATTGAAAACTTTAAATCAAAATAGAAAATGCAACAGTATTTAAATTTGCTTAAAGATGTGATGGACAATGGTTTTGAGAAAAAGGATCGTACCGGCACAGGAACAAAAAGTTTGTTTGGATATCAAATGCGTTTTGATTTGGCTGAAGGTTTTCCTTTACTCACAACAAAGAAACTGCACCTTAAATCAATCCTATACGAATTGCTTTGGTTTTTAAAGGGTTCTACAAACGTTAAATACCTGCAGGACAATGGCGTAAGAATTTGGAATGAATGGGCACGAGAAAATGGCGATTTAGGTCCAATTTATGGCTATCAATGGCGTTCATGGCCTGATTATAACGGTGGTCATATCGACCAAATCAGTCAGGTTATTCAATCCATAAAAAACAATCCTGACAGCAGAAGACATATTGTAAGTGCTTGGAATGTAGGCGCTTTAAACGACATGGCTCTTCCTCCTTGTCATATTCTATTCCAATTTTATGTTGCAGATGGCAAGCTTAGCTGTCAACTTTATCAAAGAAGTGCCGACATATTTCTTGGAGTGCCATTCAATATTGCCTCCTATTCCATTTTACTGATGATGATTGCGCAAGTAACAGGCTTAAAACTAGGTCATTTTGTTCATACTCTTGGCGATGCTCACATCTATTTAAACCATATTGAGCAAGTGAAACTTCAACTCAGCCGACAACCATTTCCACTGCCAACCATGACGTTAAATCCTGCTATTGATAATATTTTCAATTTTGATTACAACGACATTCAACTATCCAATTATCAAGCACATCCTCATATTAAAGGAGAAATTTCAGTTTAAATTACTTTTATTTTTAGATTAATGCAGACTAACAAACCTATTTCGATTATCGTAGCCATAGCCGAGAACTACGCCATTGGTAGAAATAATGATTTGCTTTGGCATATCAGTGCTGATTTGAAACGCTTTAAGGTCTTAACATCAGGACGGACAGTGGTTATGGGAAAAAACACCTTTTATTCGCTGCCTGTCAGACCATTACCAAACAGAAAGAATATTGTGTTAACCGATTTAGCTGGCGAGAAAATTGACGGATGTGTAATGGCCTACAGTATTGAAGAAGCCATAGAATTGATGGATAAAGACAGTGAAAACTTCATTATGGGGGGCGGCTCGATTTATCGGCAATTTCTACCTTTGGCTCAAAAGCTCTATTTAACCCGAGTTCATAGAAGCTATGAAGCCGATACCTTCTTTCCTGAGATTAGTTTTGAGGATTATGATTTACTGGAAAAAACGAGTAATCCTCCAGAGTCAGATGACTCAGCATCATTCACTTACGAAGTTTACCAAAGGAAAAAAGAGGTATAAATCTCTTATCAATATTGATATTAATCATATATCTTTATTTTATATTTTTGCAACCTAAATTAAATCGTATGGTTCCGGAACAAATTCAGATAAATTCAATCTTAACAGATTTAAACTCCAGAAACAAAGAACTGGATGCACTATATAAAATTGATGAAGCGCTAAACAACTATGAAATTTCGATGAGGCGACTTCTGCACGAAATAATAAGCTTGATAATTCCTGTTTTCAGATATAATGATATTTGCGTTGCTCGTATAGTTTTAGATGATACCGAGGCAGAAACTGAGGGATATTCTAATAAGGAGTTGAAACTTGTAGAAGATATTATTTCCGAAAAAACAAAAGTTGGCCAAATAACGATCGTTTATACCAAAACGATTCGCGAAGAAAAGGGCGTTTTTTTGATGAATGAACGAAATTTTCTAAAAACAGTCGCTAACAAAATTGGCGCCTATTACTACTACAAAAACCTTAGAGAAACCATTGCCTCCTTGCAAAATAAGGAAACACCTGTAACCGAGGTAAATACTACCGAAGAAAAAGTTCGTCTTTGGCTTAGAAATCAGAAGCTTAATGAGGATGACATTACTAAGATGCTGAAAGTGAAAATCGATTTCAAAAAAGGGGAAACGATTATTAAACAAGGTGCAATCGCCTCTTATATTATTCTTCTCACGGAAGGTTTATCTAAAAATTATTTAGAAGGTTTTCAGGAACGGGGCTTCATTTTTAAAATTGTCAAGCCTATCAATTTCATAGGAAATTCTGCACTTTTTGGCGACAACACCTACTCCTTTTCAGGCTCTGCATTAACAAATTGCTCGGCATATTTAATTGATAGCCAGATTATTAAAAATTTACTTACCAGCAATGAGGGTTTTGCAAAAAAGATGCTCAACTGGTATTGTAATGTCACGCAAGGCCATTTAGCACGCATGTCGTCTTTAGCAAATAAACAATCCTTAGGTCGTTTTGCGGAAATTCTCCTTTATCTGTCCAATGAAATTTTCAACGGACCAATCATTACGACTAACGTTAGCAGAAAAGACATTGCAGAATTAGCTGCTATTAGCACCGAAAGCGGTGTTCGTTTTCTTTCGGATTTGAAAAGGGATAAAATTATAAATATCCATCCGAACCGCATTGAAATATTGAAGCCTGAAGTTCTCAAGTTAATTGCTGGTTAGCAATTTATAATCTTTGAATCGTTGCTTAATTTGCCATTATAATTTGAGTGCACTATTATGCTCTTTGTCAAATATTTAAATAATCAACTATGAAAATTGTTTCCATTTTTGCCATAATTAGTATCATGTTGTTTTCATGTGCAAAGAAGGAACGTACCATCACTATTGAAGGACAAGTTGATGACCCATCTTTTAATCAAAAAGCAAACGGAGTAAAAGTACTTCTCAAATCTGCCGGTGTTCAATCGGGTGTATATACTTCAACTTATTTAACCATTGGTGAGGCTACCACCGGATCAGATGGAAAATTTAAAATGGAATTGACCGTTGCCAAGAGTTCAGGCTATCGTTTAAATCTCAGCAAATCAGATTATTTCAGTGTGCAAAGAGATATAGCAACAGATGTTTTGGAAGCCGAAGACAACTACACCATCCACTTCAATATATATCCTAAGGCTACAATCCACCTTGAAGTAAAAAACACAACGCCTCAGGGCAATGATGACGCAATCAATTATCATTTCACCAATATTGACGAAGATTGCACTACTTGTTGCAATAATGAAATGACTTATGGTGTTGGCCCCTTATATCAAAACGCCACTGAATGTGAACTTCGAGGAAATAAGATGCTAAAATTAGAATGGGTAGTCAAAAAGAATGGCAACCAAAAATTATATCAGGATAGTATTTGGATTGAACCATTTATAACTAATTATTATTCAATAAACTTCTAATGGAAGGACTCTTAAAACTTCTTCTAATTGCAGCCGGCGGAGGAATCGGAGCGTCCATTCGATATCTAATGTCTATGGCAATTCCCACTTGGTTTGGCCGGATTTATCTGTGGGGAACCTTGTCCGTTAACATCCTTGGTTCCTTTTTAATTGGTTTAGCATGGGCTTATTTCGCTCATAATTCGGATCAAATAAATCTTCGCTTATTCCTGATTGTCGGGCTATTAGGCGGTTTCACTACCTATTCTTCTTTTTCGCTTGAGGTGTTAAACCTTTTCAAAAACGGACACACACAAGTTGCTCTATTATACATTCTTGCCACAAATACCTTAGCCATTGGAGCAGCCTTTGCAGGTTATTATTTGTTGAATGGTATTTTTAAAGGGTAATCAATACCCATATTTTCCCTTCCACCTTTGTTTTAAAAATTCTTTAAACTTCAATTCCGAAGGATTGTTTTGTGGTTCGTAAAGGGTTGTTCCTGAGATAGATTCCGGTAAATATTCTTGATGCGAAAAATTATTCTCAAAGTCGTGAACATACCGATACTCCTTACCGTAGTTCAAATCTTTCATCAGTTTGGTTGGAGCATTTCGTAAATGAAGTGGCACAGGGAGGTCACCGGTTTTTCGGACCAATTCCTGAGCCTTGCCGATGGCAAGATAGGAAGCATTGCTTTTTAGCGAAGTTGCCAGATAAACAGCCGTTTGCGAAAGAATAATTCGCGCTTCGGGCATTCCTATAACGGTAACAGAGTCGAAACAAGTTTTTGCAAGCAAAAGGGCATTAGGATTGGCATTTCCGATATCTTCGGAAGCCAAAATCAGCATTCGGCGAGCGATAAACTTTGGGTCTTCGCCTCCTTCCAACATTCGAGCAAGATAGTAAACTGCGGCATTTGGATCACTTCCTCGCAACGACTTGATAAAGGCGGATATGATGTCGTAATGCTGCTCGCCGCTTTTATCATAGACCGAAATTTTCTGCTGTATAATTTTGGTAACTATCTCATTTTTAATCTCTATAGATGTATTTGTTGTAGCCAAGCTATAAACAACCAACTCAATCGCGTTGATTAGTTTTCGTCCATCGCCACCGCTTATGCGAATTAGGGCCTCACGTTCTACTAAATTTATTTCCTTTTTTAAATGATCCTGCAAAAGACTTACTGCTCTATCTAACAGCACATTAAGATCGTCAATCTGCAAGGGATGGAGAACATAAACCTGACAACGAGAGATTAAGGCAGGAATAACTTCAAAGGATGGATTTTCGGTTGTAGCGCCGATTAGCGTAACTATCCCTTTTTCCACAGCACCTAAAAGACTATCTTGCTGTGACTTAGAGAATCGATGAATTTCATCGATGAAGAGAATGGCGGAGCGGGGAGCCATTTTAGCACGTTGAATCACAGCGCGAACATCAGCAACTCCGGAATTGATGGCTGAAAGGCTATAAAACTGCATTTCATTTTGAACGGCAATGATATTGGCCAAAGTAGTTTTGCCTACCCCCGGAGGCCCCCATAAAATCATACTGTGAATACGACCGTTTTCGATGGCTGAGCGCAAAATGGCACCTTTGCCTAAAAGATGCTGTTGACCAATATAGTTATTGAGAGTTCGAGGACGCAATAATTCCGCTAAAGGCTCCATTATTTTTACTTTTTGTATTCTCTTTCGCCAAAAATACTACTACCAATTCGAACTAAAGTGCTTCCTTCCTGCACAGCTATTTGATAATCGCCCGACATTCCCATGCTCACCTCACGAAAATGAATATCGTTGAGGAAAAAATCGTATCGCAGATTTTTAAATATGGTCATAAGATATTTAAACTCACTCCTTATAAGCTCATTATCAAAAGAATACGTAGCCATTCCCATAACACCTGCAATGCGGATATTTCCCATTTGTTTAAACTCCTCCGATTGCAGCAATTCATAACCTTCTTCAACAGAAAGGCCAAATTTGGTTTCTTCGGAAGCAATATGAAACTGAAGCAAACATTTAATAATCCGATTGTTTTTTGCGGCTTCTTTGTTTATTTCGGAAAGAAGTTTCAGGCTATCAACGCTATGAATAAGTTTCACAAAAGGAGCAATATATTTTACCTTGTTTGATTGAAGATGACCGATAAAATGCCAATGAATATCCTGAGGTAAAATTTCATGTTTATCTTTCATTTCCAATGCTTTATTCTCCCCAAATATGCGCTGCCCTGCATTGTAGGCCTCTAAAATCAGTTCAGGTGATTTGGTTTTTGAAACTGCAACAAGACGAACACTTGCCGGCATTTGACCTTTAATACTCGCGATTTTTTCACCTATTGTTATCATAAAAAATAAAATTTGCCTGCAAAATTAAGCAAAATCCGGTGGTTGTTCTCGTAAAAATATTGGGATTCTATGCAAGAAACCGTTATAGACAAATCACTTTTTGAAGGAGGTTCGGCTGGTTTATCGGTTGGGGCAATTTTGAAAAAATACCAAAAAGCGCCGATCCACTGCCACTCATGGAAGCATAAACTGCTCCGGCTCGGTATAAATCCTGTTTAAGTGATTCAATTTGAGGATACTCGTTCTGAAGAGCGATTTCAAAGTCGTTGACTAAATAATTTTTCCATGAATCAATGGGCATTGAGACAGCCTTTTTGATAGAGTCCGGTTGGGAATAAGATTTTATCAAACTATAAGCTTTGGCTGTGGAAATTGAAAAGTCAGGTTTGATTAATAAAATATAAAACCCTTTTAAATCCAAAGCAAAACCTTCCAAATCGGTTCCTCT
>JAFGWF010000328.1 GCA_016937295.1 Bacteroidales bacterium | reverse complement strand
ATCATATTTCTTCCCTTTGTAGCCGGTGTTCATGTAACCGAAATATTTTTGGAACCGGCTGTACAAGGGGAAATATTCGTCGAGCTCATCTTTCAGGGTTCTCCACTGCTTGACAATTTCGCTGATTGAATTTGGCGGGAGCAACAGCCGGTCTTCGGCAAAAAAGATAAACAGAAAGCGGTCGAGCAGTTTTTGTGTTTTTTTGAAAAGCAGCAGTTTATCAGTTTCCGGATTATTTTTTACCAGGTTGTTGTAAATCGCCTCGCGGAATTTTGAATAATCGGCATATAATTTTTTGGTAATGTTCTCTTCCTGTAAAAGCGACGACTCCTTGATTTTTAGGGGCAAATCCGACAATAAATTATCTTTTGCCAGACAAAGCCAAAGCAAGGCGAATTGTTCCCGCGTCAGCTTGAACAAATCAAAATCAATATGATCAACCGCATTCTGAATGTAAAAACGGAGTTTCTCGAAGTTCGAGGTGATCACATATTTACACTTGGGATGGTGGTTTTTATACCCGAAAGCCTGTGTTTCAATCTTGTCTAAATCGGTGGTGTCGGTTCCCTTTAATTCAATCACGGCCGTGGCATCGTCGCCTTTCAGGATTGCCCCGTCCGCTTTTTTACTGTTGGCTATGTTTTTTAATTCCGTGGTCAGGTTGAAATTGGGCTGTGGATTTAAGGTGTAGCCTAAAATCGAAACAAATAATTCGCGTAGAAATCCTTCCTGGAATTGTTCTTCCTTCGAGTTGCGGATATTTTCCTGAATTTCCGGATCGCCAAAATAGGATTGAAAATCAGTGTATTTTTTGTCGATCAATTCTGAATCGAGGTCATTCAGGTATTTCTTCTCTACTGATTTTTGAAACAAGCTCATCGTTCGGGGTTCTTGGTTTTTATATTGAAGTCACTAAAATACGGCTTTCTGTTTAATCGGTGCCTCACCCGTCAGGGTGAACTGGCGATTTATCAAAGCATGGCAAGGGGAACTGCCCCGGGCCTGCGGAGGGGAGGTAGTTCAACACCGACTCATTGGATCGTGCCTACCGCTCAGAGTCCTATTAATTGTAAGCTGTTTTTTATTTTTCATTCAACCAGTTTGATTTAATATTTAAAATTTCACTAATTGATTTTCCGTCAACTGTTTCAATGTTGTTTTTATCACGATATTGATAAGTCATTTCAAACAATTCAAAGTCTAAATCTTTATGTGCAAAAGGATGTTTTATTAGCCAATGTGGTGAAACTGCCAGATTAAATTCCATTACACTGGTTATTAATATTCCACTGACATTCTGATAGATTGGTCCATTTTCTCCCATAATTAAACCATCTCTCAATCTAACTAATTTCTCATCATCATTATTAGGGTCATCTGTCCATGATAATGCTTCTGTCCCCCAAACTGCATTCATAACATCAAAATCTCCACTAAACTTTTTACCAACAGAATTAATACAAACGACATAGGGTTTATCTAACTTTCCATATCTCCTTGCTTTTTTTTTGAATGATGTTTTGATAGATTCCTCTTCTCCTCCCATATAAGCATCGTGTAGATAAACTCCAACCGGTCTGCCATCAAGGTTTCTATATTCTGGGTCTTTGGGAATTAGAGAAATAACCAATTTCAAATTATTATCTTCTACTGAGATTCTTGGGCTACTGTCAAGTTCATAGGTTTTAATTAGTCTGGTAACTTCGTCTGCATCAAAATTTGTCAATTCGCATTCAATAGTATTTCTTATTTGTTTCGTTGATGGCTGTAACTTTGTCTTTAAGACTAATTCTTCTATCCTAAAGAAAAAATTTGGTGATTTGATAGTATTTAGAGAGTCATATATTTGGTTAATTCTATTTTTGTAGGATTCCTGCTCTTCAGATTCGCCTGTAGCTACTTTTGCTTCAAGATAAAATTCAACTCCATTTTTTGATAGTAAAAAATCAGGTCTTTTACTTGAATTAGGAACCTTTGGATGTATTAAAATGTCAAATCCTTGATTTTTAAATAAATTAAAAATGAAGAGTTCATAAAATGCACTTGAGAATGTTTTTTTAAATCTACCTCTTAATTCAAGTTTTTCTTTATCAGGATAATTTTCAAACCAAATATTTAGAACATCTCTTACTTTAGAAACGTCTTTCCTTGCTGAACGGTCATAATAATCATATGTGTTCTCATTATGAGTAGCAGGTTTTTCGTGGCTTCTATTTTTGTATTCGAAGAGCTTCATTTTATTGGTTTTAACATTCTTACTCTGTAATCTGTACCCCAAAGTTATCTTATATTTCCGCTGACGGAGTGTGTAACTTTTTTACCTCATATCTCCAACGCCGTCCAAAAGCCTTGATTTTTTTCCTCCCCAAGATACTGGTTTTTGCTCTTGAACACATGATCTATTTCCGGATTAATGTCTTTTTCCGATCCGGCGCATCCGGACTATCGTCTGGAGGGTTGGCGAGTTCGTCTGGCTCCTCCGGACTGACTCCGTGTCAGTTGGCGAGTTCGTCTGGGACCTCGCGACTGACTTCT
>JAFGWF010000327.1 GCA_016937295.1 Bacteroidales bacterium | reverse complement strand
AGCTATCTTCTTGATTTTAAACAAATTTATTCAAAAAGGCATGATAAAGTTCGCAAAGAAGATTTAGAAAGATACCGTACTCCTTTACTAAAAAGAACCTTTGATGTTTTAGCCTCGGGTAGTGCTTTGTTATTATTAAACCCCATATTTTTAATTACTGCTTTAGCTATTTATTTGGAATCGAGAGGCAAAGTGTTTTATGCCTCTAAGCGTGTAGGTAAAAATTTTGAAACTTTCAACTTCTACAAATTTCGCTCTATGTATCCTGATGCAGACAAAAGGCTTAAAGAGGTGGCCCATCTAAATCAGTACAAGACGGCAGAAGTTGAGGAGGAGTGTAGTTTATGTGCAAAACTCCCTGAGGGTCAGTACTGTTCGCCAACTTATGAAGATGATAGCGGCAAGGTTGTTTGCGAGCGTATCATTAAAATGAGACGCCAAGCTGAAGTTGCTTTTTTGAAAATTGTAAATGACCCCCGTATAACTAAAGTTGGAAGATTTATTAGAAACACCAGTATTGATGAGCTTCCCCAACTTATAAATATTCTCAAAGGCGACATGAGTGTGGTTGGCAATCGTCCGCTGCCGGTAAGCGAAGCCAATGCGCTTACTAAAAGTGCCAGAGGAAAAAGGTTAGAGTTGGGGATTCGCTTTAATTGTGCTGCCGGACTTACAGGTTTGTGGCAAGTGGAATTGCGAGGCAGGGCAGGAAAGATGTCTGAAGAAGAGCGTTTTGAATTGGACAAACAATACGCACTGAATAATTCGTTCTGGGGCGATATGAAACTACTGTTCCGAACTTTTTTTGTTTTTCTTAAAAATGACAATGTATGACAATATTTCTCGACAGATATAAATTACTGTTTTTCAATGCTTTTTTTATCCTGCTGATTTTATTTTTTCCTCATGAGGGAAAAAGTCAAATAGCTGTTGGAAACGACTCAACAAATTTAACCATTCTTCCCGACAGCCTTCTGCCGGATTCATCTATAATCGATCGAATTCCGCCGCTAAACCAGTTGATCGACTCGGCAATTTTGCATAGTGGATTGATGCAGAGACAAATAAAGCAACACGACATCAAAGAGTTGGAACGAAATACTATTACGCAGCAATGGCTTAAATATATCAATTTGTTTGCTACTACAAATTATGGCGTTTATGATAATTTTATGTCGGTTCAAGACCAATCAGTCGTGGGTAGTTCTATTAATACAGGAACGTCTTTCCGTTGGTCTGTTGGGGTAACTGTTTCAGGTACACCTATCTACGATTTCTTTAATAGACCAACCGTGAAAAAAATTAACGAGTTGGAGGCCGAACAGGAGCTGGATTTAAAAAATGACTTAGCGTTAGAGATTAAAAAGACTGTCATTCAGCAACTCCATAAAACTCTTATGATTTATAGAATTATGGTAATTGCCAACGAAAATGTATATTCAAACTACACTCAATTGGTCATGAGCGAAAGACTTTTTTATCAAGGAGAAATGGAACTTTTTGACTTAGCTAATGTTAGAGAGATGTATTATAAATCCCTCACTGCTTTTGAGCAAAACAAATATGAGTTTCAAATGAATTATTTAATTCTTGAAGCCATTTGTGGATTTCAATTTTAAGAGAAGATTATGAGCATAATTCAATTTATACGACTGATTCAGAAGAATATATGGATACTCTTAGGAGTGCCTGTCTTACTTGCCGTTTTAGTATGGTATTTCACACGTAACGAAGAAAAAGTGTACGTTTCTTCTACAGTTGTTTACACCGGAATAGCTTCAGGGATGAATATCGAGTCTCAGGAACCTCGAAATGTGGACTTTTTTGGAGTGAAAATAATATTCGACAATTTCATAAATATTGTTGAATCGCGGGAAACAAAAGAAGAAACCGGCATTGAATTATTTGCTCAAAATCTGATGCTGCCCCAAGCAAATCGTGAATACATTGCTCCTCATCATTTTAATGAGTTGCAGCGAATTACTCCCAAAGCAATTAAAAACTTAATCAGGCCAAACAACTTAGAAGCTACCAAAGAGGCTATGCTCGATTATATGCGCACTGACGATACAAATTTTCTCTATCGACTTTTAAATCTCGACCATCCGCATTATAGTGTAAAGGCAATTTCTAAGGTTAAAGTTACTCGGATAAACAATTCCGATTTGCTTAAAATTGAATATTCCAACAACGATCCAGGAATAACAAAGCAAACGCTTGTTATTTTAACTCGTGTATTTATCAAAAAATATAAGGCTCTACAGCGTGGTCAATCCTCCGATGTGGTAAAGTATTTTATGGAACAAGTGGCTTTGGCTACCGAACGTTTGAAGGATGCGGAAGACCGTTTGCTTGAGTTTAATCAGAACAATAATATAATCAACTACTACGAACAGTCGAAATATATTGCAGCACAAAAGGAAGAGTTAGGGGTTAAGATTCAAAATATTAGAATGGATTTAGTGGCTGCCGAGGCTGCCGTGCAGGAATTAGAATCGAAGTTGAATAAAAAGGAATTAATTAAGCTAAACAGTCAAAATATTGTAAAGTTGCGCAATGAGCTCTCAAGCTTGTCTGCCGAGGAGACTTTATTGTCCACTACCAATAAAAGCGGCAATAATGATAAGAAATTAGCGGCATTAAACAATCGAAAAGCAAATTTAAAAAAGGATTTAGAAGCTGAAATTCAAAATCTTAGTCTTATATCTGCAAGCAAGGAAGGTTTGCCAATCCAAAAAATATTATCTTCATGGCTTAGCAACGTTGTAAAGTTGGAGGAAACAAAGAGTCAACTTAGTATCCTCAATGAGCGCAAAATGGAGTTTGAGCAAACGTATCAAAAATTTGCACCTTTAGGCGCCACAATGAAACGTATTGAGCGCGAAATTGATGTGGCGGAGAGAGCCTATCTTGAACTTTTGCACAGCTTGACCTTAGCCAAATTGAAGCAGCAAAATATTGAACTTTCTTCATCGGTTGAGATTGTGGACGAGCCTTATTTCCCCATTACTGCTCAGGCCTCCAAGCGTAAGGTGCTCATCATAGCAGCCGGACTTATTGGCGGACTTTTTACTTTAGCGTTGATAATTATTCTTGAATATTTCGACTCAACCATTCGCACACCCGAGAGAGCCATGCGTTTTACAGGATTTCCTTTGGCCGGCGTTTTTCCAAGGCTCAACGCTATTCCCAAAAAGGTTAACGCTGAATACCTTCGCAGGCGAATGCTGGAGATGATTGCCCGATCTATTCTCTATGGGCTTTCTGAAAGAAAAAAACCGCAAATTATTGCCATTGTCAGTACTCAGCGAACGGAAGGTAAAACGATGATGGCAAAAGAATTAGCAGTTCATTTTACTAATCATGATAGTAAGGTTCTGGTAATTAGTCAACTTACAGATATTCCTGATTCAGAGTTTCCGTTCGACCTTAGGTTTTTTAATGTGGATAAGCCAATTTCTATAAATGAAACAATAGAAGATGCTATAGGCGAATGTTGTAATCTTCCGGAATACGATTACATTTTCTTAGACATTCCTTCGCTTATCTATTTCGAGTCGCCTGATCATCTCATTCAAAAATCGGATTTATTACTCTTTATTCTTCGATCAAACCGCAATTGGACCAAAGCTGATGAAAATAGTTTGGATTTTTTGAAAACCATACATCCTGATAGAAACTACGTCATTCTCAATGGAATAGATATTGACACCATAAGTGAGGTTTTGGGTGAAATTCCTAAACAGAGAAGCAGAATCCGAAGAATACTCAAAAAGCTTATCACCTTCAACTATCGCTCTCGTTCCGGTTTTTAAAATACTAAAACATGCAACCATTGGTAAAACTTGTGAAAAAGATTCTTTACGATAGAAATTTCCTCTCACTTGCAGGAAATTTGGGTTTTTCGTTTTTTGGATTTGTCAGTTTTATCATTCTAACTCGTACTTTAACCAAAGAAGAATTCGGATTATTCACGTTATTCCTAACCACAAGTGCCTTCATCGATTTATTCCGTTTTGGTCTCACTCGAACCGCTTTAGTGCGATTTACCTCAGGCGTTAAAGATGAAGATAGCATTCCTTGGTTAGGTGCAAATTCCATCATCGGATTAGCATTGGCTATCCTAATTGCTGTTGCGCTTTTGTTAATCGTTTTTATTTTTCCTAATGCAATAGCTTCCAGCGACTTTCGATATTTTTTTTATTTTTATCCTTTATTAGTTTTTGCAAATCTTTTTTGGAATAATGCACTGTCTGTTTTGCAATCTTGGCAAGCCTTTGGGCGCATCTTTATCGTAAGAATGGCCAATGTGGTAAGCTTCGTCGTGTTTTTGATAGCGGATTTGTTGTGGTTCAATTTAGGATTGATTGCCATAATTTGGGCAAATATTGGCTCAAACCTTTTAGCCTCACTCATCACTTTATCCTTAGGCTGGGATGGAACAAAATTTACTTTTAAGTATGAAAAAGAGAACGTTTTAAAAATTCTTCATTATGGTAAGTTTAGCATGGGAACAATGTTGGGCTCCAGTTTATTAAAATCGGCTGATACGTTTTTAATTGGTTTAGCTCCTTTTCTTGGTGCAGTAGGCGTAGCTAAGTATGTGATTCCTCTAAAACTGACTGAGCTACTTGAGATACCACTACGTTCCTTCATGGCCACAGCTTTTCCTCGAATGGCAAAATTCAGTTTGAATAATGAAATGGAAAAATGGAAAGAAACCTTCTATAGCTATGGTGGGGTCATTTCCCTGCTTTTTATTCCCTTCACTATTTTTTTATTTGTTTTTGCTGAACCAATAGTGTTTTTACTCGGAGGAGAACAATACCGCGATTCCATTGGCGAACTGACGCTCATTTTTCAAATTTTCACAGTTTATGGTCTCATTCTTCCTTTAGACAGAATTAGTGGTGTTGCATTGGATAGCCTTAATGCTCCTAAAAGCAATCTTATTAAAGTGATTTTTATGGCCTCGGTCAATATTATTGGCGATTTAGTGGCCATCTATGTTTTTGACTCTCTTTTCTTAGTGGCTTTAGTTACGGTTCTCAATACAATCATTGGGCTTATTATGGGTTATTATTATCTCAACAAAATTGTAAAAATTGAATTTTTGCAGTTTTTTGTGATGGGAAATCGGTTCTTCATTGATTTGATAAACCGCAGATTAATAAAACAGAATTAAACTATGAGTGAAGAAATTTTTAAAAAAAAGCTTGGATCTGATATTCTTCGTAAACCTTTGGTTTTAATTGTTTTGTTTCTTTTTGTTATTGTTACTGCCAAAGCGATGGCTTCAAAAGGATTGATGATTGGGATTGCCCTTGTTGTTCTACCCGCAGCACTAATTTTTCTGAATCGTGTTTTTATAAATCCTCGTCTTGGTCTTTTGGCAGTTTTTATAGTTGAATTTTTCGTTTTGGGCCTTGGTAGATATATACAGGGATTCCCTCTTGGTCTTACTGTGGATGGTTTGCTAATAATCACATACTTAGGCTTGATTTTTAATAATTTTTATAAGAAAGTCGATTGGACTCCGGCCAATAACTTACTCACATATTTGGCGATGATATGGTTTGGGTTTGCTCTACTCCAATTAGTGAATCCAGAAGCAATTAGCAGAGTGGCCTGGTTTTATGCCATGCGTGGCGTTTCTTTGTATATGTTGCTCACCGTGCCATTAGTTTTTATCCTTTGGGATAAACCTAAAGACATAGAGCGATTTCTTATTCTTTGGGCTGTTTTCTCTATTCTTGGCACTCTCAAAGGCATAGGCCAGAAAATGTTTGGTGTCGATCCTTGGGAACAAGCCTGGTTAGATGGAGGCGGAGCAATCACCCATATTTTATTTGGAAAACTTCGCATTTTTAGTTTCTATACCGACGCCGGACAGTTTGGGGGCGCTCAAGGACATGCAGGTGTTGTTTTTACCATTCTTTTTATAACTTATAACGAAAAGAAAGATTTACTAAAACGTCTTTTATTTCTTACAGCCGGATTATTGGGCTTATACGGTATGCTGATTTCAGGAACTCGTGGAGCTATCGCTGCTCCAATTGCAGGGTTTTTTCTTTATCTGATATTGAGCAAAAACATACGTGTTCTTACCTTAGGGTCAATCATCGGATTATCAGTTATTTTCATTCTTAAATTTACATTGATTGGAAATCAAAATGCCGACATAAGGCGAATGCGCTCTGCATTTGACCCTAATGATGCAAGTTTGCAGACACGGCTTAACAATCAGCAAATACTGAAAACGTATTTACGAACAAGACCCTTTGGTGGCGGAATTGGGAGCTCCGGCGCTTGGGGACAGCGGTTTTCACCAAATGGTTTTTTGGCTAATGTGGCTACCGATAGTTGGTATGTAGTCATTTGGGCCGAACAAGGTATTATCGGATTATTTCTTCATCTCACCATTCTATTTATCATTGTTGGAAAATCAGCCTATTTAATCATGTTTAAACTAAGAGACCCAATACTTAAAGGTCAAATGCAGGCTTTAGCCAGCGGTATTTTTGGAATTATGGGTGCTTCTTATGGAAATGCTGTTTTAGGGCAAATGCCAACCGGAATCATCGTTTATATTTCTATGTCTTTTCTGATGATGTCGCCTAAATTTGACGAACTCCTTTTACAAAAACAGGAGAAAGCACAGTTGCCAGAAAGTGTAAAATAAAAAAAGGCTGCTCTAATCGAACAGCCTTCATTTTGATAACAAATCAGTTATACTATTTCTTCTTCAGTGCGGCTAATTTTTCATCATCTTGCTTCTTCATGGTTTCGTAAGCAGCAGGACTTGCAACAAATACTGATGAATACGTTCCAACAAGAATACCAACCAAAAGTGCGAAGATAAATCCTCGAATTACTTCACCACCAAATATGAATATGGTAAGCAGTACCACGATTGTTGTTCCTGAAGTATTTAAAGTCCTTCTGAGTGTGCTCGACATGGCCGTATTCATATTATCATATAATTTCCTTTTGGGATATAGATTTGTATTTTCCCTGATGCGGTCGAAGATAATCACGGAGTCGTTAATAGAATATCCGATGATGGTGAGCAAGGCAGCAATAAAGGCTTGATCTACCTCCATATCAAATGGTAAAATACCTGTAAAAATACTATATAGTGATACCACTATTAAAGCATCGTGAACTAAGGCGATTAAACCCCCTGTTCCATATTGCCATTTGCGGAAGCGCAAAGCGATATAAACAAAAATCGCAAGTAGAGCAAAGAAAATGGCGAGATAAGATTCCCACATCAAGTCATCGCTGATAGTTGGATCCACCTTCTGTGAACTCAACATTCCTCGGTCTTTTTGGTCGTCCGAAGTGAAGAATTCGTCATAAGTGATTGGCGAAGCATAGAAAGGTTGAGTGCCGGCAAAAATCTTACTATCAACGATAGAATCCACTTCCTTGCCTTTTTCATCAATCATATACTTAGTCGTGATTTTAATCTGCGTTGTTGGGCCAAAGGTTTTAACCTCAGGAGTCATTGAGTTTCCATTCTCATCAATGAGATGTTTACTTAGCTCTTTGGAAATGTCAACAGTATTAACATTCTGATCGAAGCGAACGATATATGTGCGACCACCGGAAAAATCAATACCGGGATTCAAACCCTTAGTAAACAAGAATACTAATCCAATTACGATTACAGTTCCCGAAATGATATACGCTTTCTTTCTCCAACCTATAAAGTCGAAATGAACATTGGACATAAAGTTCTTAGTGAAATTTGTATGAAAGGTTACTTCTTTATTAGTATCCAACATTCGGGTAATAATCAATCTGGTGATGAAAATAGCGGAAAATAAAGATGTTACGATACCTATCATAAGCGTTGTGGCAAAACCTTGTACAGGACCACTACCAAATATGTAGAGAACAGCACCGGTAAGGAATGTTGTGATATTACCGTCAATAATCGCCGAATACGCGTTTTTGTATCCATCGGCTATTGCTAATTTAATACCTTTCCCGGCTTGAACCTCCTCACGAATACGCTCGAAGATAATTACGTTGGCATCAACCGCCATACCGAGTGTAAGAACAATACCGGCAATACCCGGAAGCGTTAGAACTGCTTGCAAGGAAGCCAAGACCCCAAACAGGAAGAACATATTGAATATCAGGGCTATATCTGCAATTATACCACCTTTTCCGTAGAAAAAGAACATGTAGAGCAGCACTAATATAAAGGCAGCAATAAAGGAGAACATACCGGAATTAACCGCTTCCTTTCCAAGGGATGGACCAACAACTGCTTCTTCGATGATACGAGCCGGAACCGGTAACTTACCGGATTTTAGCACGTTGGCAAGGTCTTCGCCTTCCTGAATAGTGAAATCACCTGAAATTTGCGACTGTCCGCCAGGAATTTCGCCCTCAACATTCGGAGCACTATAAACATATCCATCCAGTACAATAGCAATTGATTTATTGATGTTGTCGCGAGTGAGGTTTTTCCAGATGAGTGCCCCTTGACTATTCATAGACATTCTAACCTCAACGCGTCCATTTTGATCGTAATCTTGACGTGCGTCAGTAATAGCTTCACCATCCAAAGGCGCTT
>JAFGWF010000326.1 GCA_016937295.1 Bacteroidales bacterium | reverse complement strand
ATAAAGCCATTCTAAAAATTTGTATTTAATGCTTTAGCCAACTTCCTGTTTTTGGGAAGTACAATAGTATTAATGGAACCCTTTGCCCTTGAACCTGATAAAAAGGTTCGGTTAAATCCATAACTTCAGTTTTACTCAAATGATGTGTTGATTTTCAGGGGAAATATAAGTTTAAAATCAAAACTTTCCTTAAGATTTTTATCGCAAATTCTAAAACTTAAGGCAGTTCAAAAAAAGCCAATATTGATCTTTAAAATTCTCTTGGAAATTGGTCTTTTTGAACTGCCTCACATAATGGAAAAGAATCTAAATCTGAATTGCCAACTCATAAGCCATGGCAATGGCATCTTGGGCTTTTCCAACTTTACTGGCATCACCGACATAATAAACCTCCTTATTATTAAGCGATTCAATCGGTCGATACGATTGCATTCCGGTTGCAATGATGATATGCTTGGCTTTAATCGCTTTCACAAAATCTTCACCTTCGATTTGTATATATTCCCCATCAATTTGTGTAACTCGGGTTTTGGTGTAAATGTGCATTCGCTCATTTTTAAAGGAATTCAAAGTAAGCTTTTGCTCAATCATTTCCATTCCGCGGGCAATATCCTCAAGTATTTCGACGAGATAAACCTCATTCCCTCGACTTAACAACTTGCTGGCAATTTCGGTACCTATCAATCCGCCACCAATAACGGCTGCGGTGCTGTTTTCGGGGAGATTTTCGTCCTGAAGCACTTCTGCCCAATAATACTTGTCAAGTCCCGGAATTGGCGGAATTTTAGGAATAGCTCCCGTGGCTAACACGACTGTAGAATATCTTTCTAAGATCTGCTCATTCGCTTGGACATAGTTAATATCTATTTGATTATCAATCATTTCATGTTTATAATAATCAATTAGCTTTTTAAGATTTTCTTTGTGTGGTGGCAACCATGCCAGATTAAATTGTCCTCCTAAACTCTCCTTCTCAAACAAAGTAACCTTATGACCACGTTTTTTCAAGGTCAATGCAGCTTCCATCCCAGCCAAACCACCACCAACTATGGCAATGTCTTTGGAATCTGGAGCAGGCTGCAAATCGCCAATATTTTTCCCAACAGTCGGATTCACAAGACATTGCAATCCTTTACCCGATTTCACGCCTCCAAGACAACCCTCGGCGCATGCCAAACACGGCCTATAATTTCCTTCCACTTCCTGAATCAATTTGCCCACAAAATCAGGATCTGCGACAAGTGCTCTCCCAATTGCAAAGATTTTAGCATCGTAGTTTTGCTTCAAGAAGTTAATATCAGCGTGCGTATTAATTTGCCCTACAAAAATCACCGGCAGACCAACTTCTTTTTGAATTCTATGACCAAATTCCCAGGTTTTGCCCTTAGGAACAAACATGTGCTGAAAATACCACGGCGGCGTGTTGCAAGCTGTTCCGGCTGACACATGCAAAGCTTCTACACCTTTGGTTTTTAATATCTTACCCAATTCAATCATCTCGTCCGTATGAATGCCATCGGGAATCATTTCGTCGCCACTTAGCCTGACAATCAACGGAATAGAAACGGCATTTTTCACGGCATCCAATACTTCCAAACCAAAGCGGATTCTATTAGCGAAAACTCCTCCATATTCATCGGTGCGCGTATTAATTTTAGCACTGATAAACTGCGAAATTAGATAGCCATGTCCAAACTGCAATTCAATGATGTCGAAACCGGAATCTGCGGCTCGAATTGCCGCTTGCCGAAACAAGTCGATAGCCTCGCTAATTTCGGCTTGGTTCATCAAACGTGGAGTAGCTCCTCCGGCCTCGCAAGCTTGATCGGAAGACGAAAGAAAAACATTTCCGGGAATCATCGGATTTGCCATCCTTCCTGGATGATTTAGATGTGCAATTGCTTTAGCTCCAGCCTGTTGAATAGTAGAGGTAAGCTGCTGTAAACCTGATATTTGCTCCACAGAATCTATACCCATTTGAGTCGGTAATTCGCGAAGACTGCGATGCAAATAAAAGGGCTCCGGGGTGATTGCCCCAACATATTTTGCTCTTTCAGCATAAAATCTGAGATGCTTCTCGGTGACACGCCCTGTTCCGTCACTATAACCGGTTTTAATCGGTGCCATAATAAAGTCGTTTCTTAAACCTAACATAATATAATTAATTTTGAATGTTTTAACCTATTATACCTATTGGATTCGTGCTGTTTAGGAGTGTTAATAGAATTAAATTCCAAATAACGGGCAAATATAATCTAAAAATGTAGATATGTAGTTATTTAGAACTTATTTAGAAAAAGGAAAAGATAATTGAATTTTAGTATTGAGAAATCTTTAAATAAACCAAAAACAGGTAAAATACCTAATAGAAATTGTATTAAATACTTGATTTAAGGGAATTTTGATGTGTAAATTTGCGCATGAAGTTTTTGTTAAAATTGTTAAAAAAATTCAATTAAGCAGTAAACTTTTACAGAAATAAAGGTCTTAGCATTTTGAATTTTAAAATTGAAGGAGATGAAAAGTTTGTCAATACAATTTAAGTACTACATAAGTTTGCTACTTGCATTTATGGTTCTTTTGGGCATAATAATTATGCTTTAAAGAATGGTGTAATTCCAAATTTTTATTTAAATCCGGCTATGGCCGGATTTTTTTTCCAAAAAATCAAAAATATTTAGAGAAGTAATTCATTTCCAAATACATTTGCGGCCCAGAAACATTAAACTTGCTTAAGATGTTATCCGATACTATTTTAAATCCGCGAGATTTTATTTATGATTCCGGTCCTCTCTATCACGAGTTTCATTTCGACTCGTGGATTAAAGAGCCTTGGAATGCCTATTCCTCCTTATTTTTTCTTTTGCCTGTGCTTTTTTGGCTGTGGAAACTTCGAGGACAATATTTGAAGTATCCCATGATTACTATCTTGCTACCTTTGCTTTTTCTAAACGCTATTGGCTCAACGGTTTATCATGCCTTCAGAGCATCAAACTTAGCCCTGATGCTCGATTGGATGCCGGCAATGATTATGAATACTATTCTTTGTTGGTATTTCTGGAATAAAATCATCAAAAAACCATTGATTTCAGGGGGTATTGTGCTCACATTTTTTATGCTTTCGGGTTTCATAATGTCAAATTTCGCTGCAACGCTTGGCGATAGAGCTATAAATCTAAGCTATCTTCTCATTGGTTTAGGTTTCCTTATTCCAATGCTGATTTTTCTATTCAACACCCGCTTTTACAAATGGCATCTCTT
>JAFGWF010000060.1 GCA_016937295.1 Bacteroidales bacterium | reverse complement strand
TTTATACAAATCGACAAAAGTAATAGCATGATTAAGTTAGCATAATTGAATATATTTCAGGCCTGGAGCTATTGCCACTAACGTTTTATGGTAGGGTTTCGTGCGGGATTTCGAAGCTGTTTCTTATCAGTTTACTACTAATTTGTTTACTAGCCACAAACGCCCGAAAACCTCTAAAACCCGCATGAACTCTACCATGTGTTAGCAAACGTTTATTGTCTTCTATACTTTTTAATAATTTTTTGATAATTTATACGCTCAAAACATACTTTATCTGTTAATGCATCACATTCATGATGAACCAAATAATAGTTTCTTACCGAATCAACTTTAGTCATATAGGAAATAAACTCCATTTGCATCTTATCTGTTAAAGCTACTAAATATGTTCCAGCACTATCAACCTTATAGAACTCTAAAGTCATCTCTTTCTTATTAGTCGATTCGAGTAAAATTTGAAATCCATTCTTATCAATTTGAGAAACTGCTCTAATAAAAGACATTTCGGGCACATCCATATTAAATCCATCGTAAAACACTGAATCTGTTAAAAGATAGAATCCTTCAGGTTCACAAGAGTTTGTAACGTACAAATCTTCTTCGATTTCATATAAACAAATCCAACTGCCAATAAAAGTTGAATATTTTGTTTTCAGAATCATTGAAATTGAGTCTTCCGTACTCATTTTTGACTTTGTCAGGATATCTTTAATTTCTTCTATAGAATAAAAATCAATATTGAATCCTTTTTCAAGTTTTTCATAGAGCTTAGAATCTCTGTTATAATCTACAAAAACATAATAAGGCCATTGAGAATCATATTTAAAATCCAGAACTTTTATAGAATCGTTTATATTGAAAAATGACCTTATTGAATCAACTTTTGTTCTTTCATCAAGCATCAACGATGTGCCGCTTATCGGTTTACTATCAGAATCAATTGCAGTATTTTTTGATACTTCTGACACTTTGTTTGAATTACAGCTTAAAACTATCAAAGATAATATTATAAATATCTTATATCTATTCATGGTAAGCCTGTGTTTTAATGTTTGCTAACGTTTGATGGTATGGTGTCGTGCGGGATTCGAGGCGATTTCCTATCAGTTTACACTGACCTTTTTTACGAGCCACAAACGCTCGCATACCTCTGAAACCCGCATGCACTATACCATGTGTTGGCGTTTCGTTGTTTATTCCTGTGATTCTTTTTTTGGCCATAAAATACCCATTGCTAATCCGTAGAATGCCATCCAATGTCCTGAAAATCCACGAATTTCGTTAGCTCTCATTCTATTATACTCCGTTTCTGTCAATTCTCTAATAATCGAACCGTGATTATGAATCACAAATTTTCCATCCATGATATCAGGTACTCCACCTTCTCCAGCTTGCATGAATAAAAAGAAATTAATCATAGCGTAAAAGAAAAATACAACCGATATAATCATTACTGGTTTTGGTGTATCCTTAAAAATAGTCCCGAAGAATTTGAAAGGATTTGTCATTGTACCAAAACTTGGTTGTTTCAAGTCAGGATTTTTCCTTAGTTCTAAAATCGCCGGTAACCAAACAATAAATATTCCTACATGTAATCCCCAAATGTAAGGTACTTTATCTCCGATATAAATCCCTGCTAATGAAATTAAATGAACAATCAATCCAAGAGCAAATCCAATTCCAGCGATAATACAAAGAGTCTTTTTCATATTTTTATGATTATAATTAATTCGGTAATCTGTTTGTATATCCTGCAATTTTCAAATCCCCATTTTCAAGCTGAAAAGTAATCTGTTCCATCATGTTTTTGTCTTTCTCAAAAGTCAAGTTTACGACATAGAAATCTTTCTCATCTGAATTCGGCATGCTCTGATAGTATTGTTTGCTATGATATACTCTTTCTCCACCAACTGATTTTATCTTTTCTCTATTTGTTATGGTTGCAAAAAAATCCTCCTTAGTTGTCATGTTTTGCATAATCGAACCTGAATTACTCCAAAATTTATCAAACTCTCCTTTGTCAAGTTGCTCAAGACTTTGTTCTGTATGTTTTACTGCCTTATCAAAAATCTCCTTGTCTTGTACTTGCCGCTCAACCTGTTCATTTACTATTCTCTCGAAGAAATCAGTAATCTGGTCTTTTTTCGATAATGCCTCATTACTTAATATTAGTCTAAACGACACCTGTTTATCACTTTCACGAATGAAATATTGCCAAGTGATATTTTTCAAATCAGTCTGGGTAAAGTCAGGGAACTCCTGTTGTAAAAATACAGGGAACATATAATTCAAAATATCAACTCCAAGTCTTTCATTTTCTTCCTGTGTTTCAAATTGGTCAAGAGTTTTTAATATTATAATCTCTTTTTGGTTAACCGAACAATTTGTTATTATCAATCCGATTAATAAAATTACTGTTAGTCTTTTCATATTTATTGTTTTTTTTCTAATCCGTTTAAATTATGCAGAATGGTCTTTTACAATGAACGCCAACGGCTGCGTGTAAGAGTAGTGCGGGTTTCATGGCCACTTCACTTTCCAGATACAAAGCCGTTAATTAAATGTTTTATCGATTA
>JAFGWF010000059.1 GCA_016937295.1 Bacteroidales bacterium | reverse complement strand
CCCAATGAGAATTACAATTCTGATTATTCTTTCTATCCTATTCATGTCGCTTTCAGCTCAAACAAAAACTGAAAAGGAATATCGAATTAAAAAAGATAAAATTCCCGAAAATGCGCAAAAATGGATGCGTCAAAACTTTCCGGAGGCTAAAAAAATAAAATGGTATCAAGAAGTTTCTAATGGAAAAACCACCTTTGAGGCTAAACTTAAATGGAAAAAAACTTCATATAGCGTTGAATTTGATAGCATTGGAACCCTTGAGGATGTGGAAATGACCATTGATTTTGAAGAAATAGAATTGGAAGCCCGAAAATCCATTGAACAATACTTTCTTGGCAATTACAAAAAACATAAGATTCTAAAAGTTCAAAAGCAATTCAGCGGCGACTTATCTCAATTTCGACAATATTTAGAAACTCCAAATCAAATCGGAATTACAACAAATTATGAAATTGAATTTCAAGGAATTACTTCGGATTCCAATGAATTATATGAAGCTCTTTTCAATCAATCCGGCCAATTAATCACACGAAAAACTATTAAAACCGAAGCTAATCTTAATCTTGATTTTTAATGATAAGAGTAATTGTAATATTAGTCTTTAGTGTATTGATAGTCAATCTACAAGCACAAAACAAGGCCTATCTATCCGGCTTTGCTCCAGAAATTACATTGAATAAGAAAATTAGTAAAAAAGTCAGTTTAACATCAAAAATAGAATCGATACATTATTATTATTCCAACGAAAATGGAAATGGCTATTTGACGCCATGGAGCCATAAAGGAATTGATTTTCAATTTTTTGGAAACTATAAACTCAGCCCCTTTTATCGAATAAGCATGGGATACCAGTTGAGCTATAATCCTGCCGGAAAGCCATCAAATCGTTTGATTGAGCAGTTGAGCTATTCAGGAAAATTGGGATCGATGAAATTAGGTCATCGCGTGAGAGCAGACCAAACTTTTTATAGTAGCGGACCTGCAAAATTTCGATTTAGATACCGTTTTAGTTTGCAAATTCCACTGCAAGGCTCCTCAGTCGATGTGGGAGAATTTTTTATGATTGCATCTGATGAACTGATTTTGACCGCAAAAAGCGGCAGCAGCAGCCTTGAAAACCGTACCGTAGCTCAAATTGGTTTTCGTGCGATGGAAAAAATGGATGTTCAAGCAGGGTTCGACTTTCGTGCTGAAGGGTCGAAGACAATGGAAGAATCGCAATCTCTAATGAAAATCGCTTTGATTTTAGACCTTTAAATCATGCACTCCGCACGGGACAAAGCTTTGTCTAATCCCTCGGCATTGCTTCCTCCGGCAGTTGCAAAATGCGGCTGACCTCCGCCGCCACCGTTGATTTCTTTAGCTAATTCGCGCACAACCGCACCTGCATTTAATCGACCCGATTTTGCTAAATCTTCCGTTAACGTAACCATCAACATCGGTTTATTGTTTTGAACTAAACCTACCACAATCAAGGTATTGTTCAACTCTCTTGAAAGTCTGAATACCAAATTCTTAGCATTATCCGAAGTTAAATCCAAACGCTGTGAAATCACATCAATTCCGTCCACATTTTTGGCTTTTGCTTTCAAACCGTCAATCAAGCCGTTTACAATCTTTTGGCCTGCGGCGTCCAAATCTTTTTGCAAATCTCGGTTTTGGTCGAGTAGGTTTTGAACCGCCTTTGGAAGGTCGTTAGCGTTTTTCAATAAGGTTTTAAGCTCCGACAAAGTTTCATGTTGTTCGTAGAAAAAGGCTTCGGCAGCATCAGCAGTAATGGCTTCAATTCTTCTGACTCCGGCAGCTATTGAAGTTTCGTGACGAATCACAAAAAGCCCAATCTGACCGGTTGACTGCGCATGCGTTCCGCCACAAAGTTCGATGCTATTTCCAAAACGAACGGCACGAACCAAATCGCCATATTTTTCACCAAACAGCGACATTGCACCGAGCTCTTTTGCCTCATCGATTGGAATATCTTTGAAAAGCTCTTGCTGATGGTTTTCGCGAATCATGCGATTTACTTCCAATGCAACGGCTTTCAACTCTTCTGCTTCCATTTTTTTGAAATGCGAAAAGTCGAACCGTAAATACTCCGGCGTAACAAGTGATCCTTTTTGTTCCACATGAGAGCCTAAAACTTTGCGCAAAGCATGATGAAGCAAATGTGTGGCAGTGTGATTATTAGCTGTCAGTCGGCGAAGTTTTTCGTCAACAATTGCTTTGAATTTCCCATGAATATTGGAAGGCATCTTATCACAAAGATGAATGATAAGATTATTCTCGATGAAGGCATCTAAAACTTTAATTACCTCACCATCAGCACTTTTTAGAATGCCGCGATCACCAATCTGACCACCGGATTCTGCATAAAAAGGGGTGATATTCAAGACCAAATGAACAAGTTCTTTTCCTTTGGTTTTAACGATTCTATAACGAGTAATTTCCACGGTAGTGGTCAGATGGTCGTAACCGACAAATTCTTCGCGGTCGTCTTCACGAACGACAATCATGTCCGAAGTTTCCACATTTGCATCTGCTCGCGACCGCTCTTTCTGTTTTGCCATTTCTTCGTCAAACTCACGCCGGCTTACGATGAGCCCATTTTCACGGCAAATAAGTTCCGTAAGGTCGAGCGGAAAACCGTAAGTGTCGTAGAGTTCAAACGCTTCAGAGCCTTTTACGGTTTTATAACCTCCTGCTTTTACGTCGTCAATTATCTTTTGAAGCAGGGTTAAACCGGTGGCAAGAGTGCGCAAGAAAGAGTTCTCTTCCTCCGAAATCACATTCACGATAAGGTCTTGATTCCGTTTGAGTTCGGGAAAATAATCGCCCATTTGATTTACCAAAACCGGAACAAGATTGTGGATAAAAGGTTTCTCGAAACCCAAGAAAGTGTATCCGTAGCGCACAGCCCGGCGTAAGATTCGACGAATCACGTAACCGGCTTTATTATTCGAAGGCATTTGTCCGTCAGCAATGGCAAAAGCTACTGCCCGAAGGTGGTCGGCAATAACGCGCATTGCCACATCTTTCTGACGATCAACACCATAAGGTTGAGCTGAAAGGGTGGCAATTGCTTGCAATAAAGGTTGAAAAACATCGGTGTCGTAGTTCGATTGTTTTCCTTGAAGCACCATTGCCAATCGTTCAAAACCCATTCCTGTGTCCACATGCTTATTGGGCAAAGCTTCCAAACTACCATCAGCCTTTCGATTGAACTGAATAAAAACCAAATTCCAAATCTCAATTACTAAAGGGTTATCAGTGTTGACAAGAGCTTTTCCATCTACGAGTTTGCGTTGGTCATCAGGACGCAAATCCACATGAATTTCGCTGCAAGGACCACAAGGACCAACGTCTCCCATTTCCCAGAAATTATCCTTTTTCGACCCGTGAATTATTCTATCGGGCGAAATCCATTTTTGCCAAAGTTTTTCAGCTTCCACATCTGCGGGCATAAGATCCGCTTGGTCACCACCAAAAATGGTAATGTAGAGTCGGCTTTTGTCGACGCCAAAAACTTTGGTGAGCAACTCCCAACCCCATTCGATGGCTTCTTCTTTGAAATAATCGCCAAAGCTCCAATTACCAAGCATCTCAAACATGGTATGATGATAGGTGTCGTGGCCTACTTCTTCAAGGTCGTTATGTTTTCCCGAAACGCGCAAGCATTTTTGGGTGTCGGCGATTCGCGGAAATTTTATGGGTTTATTTCCCAAAAACATATCTTTAAACTGATTCATCCCAGCGTTGGTAAACATCAGAGTTGGGTCGTCCTTAACAACCATGGGAGCCGAGGGCACAATCTGATGATTCTTTTCTTGGAAGAAGTCGAGGAATTGTTGACGAATTTCTATAGATTTCATAAGATTCAATTCTTAATGCTTACCGATTGATGACCGTTCGACTGATAAAATTTAAGTGGAGAATTTTCAGCTAAAAGGCGACACCATTCGAGACAACTTGATAAAATATTAATACTCAATTATTTAAAGCTCCTTAAACCTTAAAACTTTTTAAGATTTGAGAGCGGCTGCAAAGTTAATTTAATTCGCTAATTTTGCCGACCAAACTATTTTAGAAAGTAAAGGAATTTAAGATGCCCAGATCCAAATTTAAAGTCAACCTGCATTCCCTTGAATTTGAAAAGGTTACTATGTCGTGGAGAGACCGTTTTCGAATAATTGGATACTATACTTTAGCTTTATCGGTGTTTGCAGTGATTGTACTTTTTGTGGCCTACAGCTATTTCCCATCGCCTCGTGAGCTCATGTTGATGAGAGAAAACAAACAATACGCCTTGCAATTTGAACTTTTAAATGAAAAAGTACATCAACTCAATCGGGTTTTAGCGGATTTGGAGGAACGAGACGATAATATTTACCGTACCATTTTTGAAACAGAGCCAATACCCAAAGAAAAAAGAATAGCTGGGATTGGAGGATCGAATCGTTACGAAGATTTGCAAGGATATAATAATGCCGGAACCATAATAGAGACCTCAAAAAAGATAGATGTTCTTGGCCGAAGGCTTTATATTCAGTCGAAATCGTATGATGAACTTTATAAATTAGCCCGAAGCAAGGAAGAAATGTTGGCCTCTATTCCGGCCATTCAGCCCATTTCCAATAAAGATTTAACCAGAATAGCTTCCGGTTTTGGTTTTCGCATACATCCGGTTTATAAAACGTGGCGTATGCACACCGGCATCGATTTCACCGCTCCCACAGGTACACCCATCTATGCCACCGGCGATGGAAAAGTTATCAATCCTCAGTCCGGTTTTAGTGGCTACGGAAAAACTATTGTGATTGATCACGGTTTTGGTTATCAAACCTTATATGCCCATTGCAGTAAAATTATCGTTAAGTCGGGTCAAAAAGTAAAAAGAGGTCAAATTATTGGTTATGTGGGAAATACAGGCATTTCTACCGGACCTCATGTGCATTATGAAGTGCTGAAAAATGGAGAACCCGTAAATCCGGTCAACTTCTTCTATCAAGATTTGAGTCCTGAAGAATATGAGAAAGTTATCGAAATCAGCTCTCGTGCCAATCAGGCAATGTCGTAGATATAAATGGCGTATTTGCAAACCTTTATTCCTCTTAGATTTGCTCTCATTATTCATTTCTTTACCTTCTGAGAGTTGAATTTTGGATTAACTATTGGTATAATCTATCAATCTAAAAATGTAGAATTTACATGTTCCCCAGCACAAATTTTTGGGTTAAAAAGCTACTTTTGCAGATGATTTCTTTCCAGTTCATTTTGAGTTCTTCAATCTGATTATCAATAATTTAAACTTTTTTTTATGGCCTTTATTGTCAAAGAAAAACTATTCTCCAAAGACTGGTTTAAGGCTTATGGACTTATCGTAATTGGCACCTTGATAATGGCTTCAGCTTATGTGCTGTTTATTAGCCCTTATAAATTTGCGCCGGGCGGTGTTTACGGTATCGCCATTGTGTTGCATCACCTTTTTGGCTTGCCCATTGGTTTGATGGGACTTGCCATGGATATCCCGCTCGTAATTGCCGGTTTCATTGTGCTCGGCCCTCGTTTTGGAGCCAAAACCATCACCGGAATGGTCACACTTTCCCTATGGATTAGCCTGCTCGAACTCACCTACGGCTACAAACCTTTTGTGGCCGACCAACCCTTATTGAGCTCTATTTATGGCGGATTCTTGTTAGGTTTAGGGTTAGGTTTAGTGTTTAAATCGAAAGCAACATCAGGCGGCAGCGACATCATCGCCATGATTATCGCAAAATATACCAATCTTCCTTTAGGTCAGCTAATGATTTGGATCGATTCGGCCATAGTCCTCGTGGGATGGGCTGCTTTTCAAGACCCAATTATACCGCTGATTTCGTGGGTGATAATCTTCATTACAGGAAAAGTAGTGGATGTGGTGCTTCAAGGTATCAATTACGAAAAAACACTTTTTATCATCAGCGATAAATATGAAGAAATAGAACGAAAAATTGTGGACGATTTAAGGCGAGGCGGTACTTCCATCAATGGAAAAGGTATTTATAATCAAAGTGATAGAACAATTATTTTTACAGTAGTAAATCGTCGCGAATTAGCTATTCTTCAAGACTTTATCCACAGAATTGACCCAAATGCTTTTCTCACTGTAATTGATGCCAACGAAGTTTTAGGGCAAGGATTTAAGTCGCTGCGCGATAAAGTCTCGTCATAATGACTACTTTTGTCGAGTCAAACGACTTTATTCGACAAATAAACTTTACAGCAATGTTGTTTGGCAACAAATCTTTTTAATTCAAAAACCATGATTTATCTCGATTATAACGCCACCACACCGATAGCTCCGGAAGTTAAGGAAGCCATGTTGCCTTTTCTCGACAACATTTTTGGCAACCCTTCATCAAATCATAAATTCGGAATAGAAGCACGAAAAGCAGTAGAAAATGCACGCATTTCGCTTTCGCAACTGTTGCATTGTCAGCCGGAAGAAATTGTTTTTACCAGTGGAGGTACCGAATCGAACAACTACGCCATAAAAGGGGTAGCCTTTGCTAATCAAAATCGCGGAAAACATATTATCACATCCTCGGTAGAACATCCTGCGGTGATGGAAGTATGCAACTACCTCGAAAAATTTGGTTTTGAAACCACCTATCTTCCGGTGGATAATCAAGGTATGGTCAACCCGGAGTCGTTAAAGAAAGCGATTCGTCCGGATACTGTTTTAGTAACGATTATGCACGCCAATAACGAAGTTGGAACCATTCAGCCCATTTCGGAATTGGCCGAAATTGCAAAGGAATATGGAATAACTTTCCATACTGACGCAGCCCAATCGGTCGGAAAAATCGAAACCGATGTGCAAAAACTTGGCGTTGACTTAATGAGTGTGGCGGCACATAAGTTTTATGGTCCTAAAGGAATTGGCGCCTTATTTATAAAAACCGGTATTCCCATAGAAAAGCAAATGCACGGAGCTAATCACGAACGGGATTATCGAGCCGGAACGGAAAATATTTTAGAAATTGCAGGTTTAGGCAAAGCGGCAGAAATAGCATATAAAGACCTTGAAAAGAACAAGTTACATTTTGCCAAAATGCGTGATTTGCTTCAAGAGAAACTTTTGGAAGAATTGCCATATATCAAGGTAAACGCACAAGAAGCCCCACGCCTTCCAAACACCTTGTCGATAAGTATTCCAAAAATTGAAGCCAATACTTTATTAGACGAACTTACTGAAGTTGCTGCATCTGCCGGCGCGGCTTGCCATACCGATTCTATAGATGTTTCGGTTGTTTTGCAAGCCATGCAAATTCCGGTTGAATATGCTATGGGAACAATTCGGTTCTCCACCGGACGGAAAACCACCGAGCAAGAAATTTTGGATGCAGCCACGATATTTTCAGAAAAAATAAGGCAGATTAGAGGAGAAGAAAACACAGAAAATCAAATAATTACAGGTGAAGTCAAACTAACCCATTTCACCCACGGAATGGGCTGTGCTTGCAAACTCCGACCTCAGGATTTGGAGCAAGTGCTGAAAGATTTGCCGATACCTTTTAATAAAGACATTTTAGTTGGAACCGAAACATCAGACGATGCCGCAGTTTATCGCTTAAATGAAAATTTGGCCTTAGTACAAACCTTAGACTTTTTCACTCCAATTGTTGACGACCCTTATTTGTTTGGAGCTATTGCAGCAGCGAATGCTTTGAGCGACATATACGCCATGGGAGCTAAACCGCTTTTTGCCTTAAATATTGTTGGTTTTCCTGATAAACGACTGCCGTTGAGCGTATTAAAGTTGATATTAAAAGGAGCAGCAGACAAAGCAACTGAAGCCGGAATTTCGATTCTTGGCGGTCATACGGTAGAAGATACGGAGCCAAAATACGGTATGGTTGTTAGCGGTTTAGTGCATCCTGATAAAATTTTGCGGAATATTGGGGCTAAAGATGGGGATATTTTAATTCTTACCAAACCACTCGGCTCGGGAATAATCAGCACGGCAGGTAAACGCGGCGCTGCTAATTTAAGCACCCTAAACCAATCCATTGCTAATATGGCCAAACTAAATAAAACCGCCGCTGAGATTGCCATTAAATGTGGAGCATCTGCTTGCACCGATGTTACCGGTTTTGGACTTTTAGGCCACTTACGCGAAATGGTAATGAATACCGATGTGGGTGTTACAATAAATTTTTCGGACGTGCCTTTTATAGAAGGTGTTAGAGAATTGGCTCTATCCAATTTTATTCCGGGAGGAAGCCAAAACAACATGCAATGGGTAGAAAATGACATGATTTACGCGGATAATTTAGCCCAAATTGAAAAATTAATGCTCAATGATGCTCAAACTTCCGGTGGTTTATTAGTGGCAATTCCAAATACAAATTTGGATGAATTTGTAAAATTTTGCATACAATTAGAACAGTTTTATAGAATAATCGGAAGATTTTCAAACGAAAATGCCGGAAAAATTCGCATTGAAAAGCATTAAATTAAACCCAATTATTGAAACTTTTCATTGTTTAATTCTCCATGATTAATATTACAAAGTATTGAAAAATCAACTTAAATAATTAATTTTTAGAAATAATAATTAAAAATTTTATTTAGAATATGTATAAATTAGGATAAAGCGGTATTTAATTGCTTAATTGTTTTTCAATAGTATTATCTTTGAAACCGTTTTTTATTCAAGGGGACTCTATGTTTGCACTTTTCATTTTAATTATCATTAGTTTAATCATTGCGATTGGTTTTTTAATCAGCTTTTTATGGGCTGTTAAAACGAATCAATTTGAGGATGATTATACGCCATCGGTGAGAATTTTATTTGAAGATGAAACGATAAATACAGATAAAACAAATACAAATTAATTTTTTATGGAAAAACAAATCTTCTATTACGACAACAAAATCGTCAGGATGTTTGGAAACGCTACCATGTTATGGGCGTTGGTAGGCATGTTGGTCGGTTTATTGGCTGCCTTGCAGTTAGCGTTTCCGGCGTTTAATTTTGGTCTTCCATTCACCTCATTTGGTCGAGTGAGGCCAATCCACACCAACGCAATCATTTTTGCATTTGTTGGTAATGGCATTTTCACCGGAGCATATTACTCCTTGCAGCGATTACTCAAAACCCGGATGTACAGCGATTTACTTGGACGTCTGCATTTTTGGGGATGGCAATTAGTGATTGTAGCAGCGGCAGTTTCCCTTGCTTTAGGCTTTACTGCTTCAAAAGAATACGCTGAATTGCAATGGCCTATCGACATTTTGATAGCCGTTGTTTGGGTAATTTTTGGATGGAACATGTTTGGCACAATTGCCAAAAGAAGAGTACGCCATATCTATGTAGCTATTTGGTTTTACATTTCCACAGTGGTTACCATTGCCGTTTTGCACATTTTCAACTCACTTGCAATTCCTTATTCCTTAATGGGAGCATACTCTGTTTATGCAGGTATTCAAGATGCGATGGTACAATGGTGGTATGGTCATAATGCAGTGGCATTTTTCTTAACAACACCCATGTTAGGAATCATGTACTACTTCTTGCCAAAAGCTGCCAATCGCCCTGTTTATTCCTACAAGCTTTCGATAGTTCACTTCTGGACTTTAATATTCATATACATCTGGGCCGGTCCTCACCATCTTCTATATCAAGCACTTCCTGATTGGGCTCAAACCATGGGAGTTGTTTTCTCTGTAATGCTTTTGATGCCATCATGGGGTGGAATGATCAATGGTCTTCTAACACTTCGTGGTGCATGGGATCGTGTACGCGATAGCGCAGTGCTTAAGTTTATGGTAGTAGCAGTAACGGCTTATGGAATGTCCACATTTGAAGGCCCGATGCTATCGTTGAAGAGTGTAAATGCTATTAGTCACTTCACCGACTGGACTATAGCTCACGTGCATATCGGCGGCATGGGTTGGAATGGATTCCTTTTATTTGGAATGATTTACTGGTTATGGCCTCGCTTATTTGGAACTAAACTTTATTCCGAAAAAATGGCCAATACCCATTTCTGGTTAGGCACTTTAGGAATTATCATCTACGCAGTGCCATTATATTGGGCTGCCATCACACAAGCCTTGATGTGGAAAGAATTCACCCCTGAAGGATTCTTAGCCTATCCAAACTTTATGGAAACAGTGACCGAAATTTTACCAATGTATCAGTTGCGCGCTTTAGGAGGATTACTTTATCTAATCGGATTTCTACTTTTCCTTTATAATATTATTGTTACTGCAAAATCAGGCAAATTTATTGGTGATGAAGAAGCTCAAGCAGCCGACCTTGAACCCATCAGCAAAAAACGTCAGCCGGGCGAAACTGCTCATAGTTGGGTAGAGCGCCGCTGGGTTCCGTTCACCATTTTAGCATTCATTGCTATTTTTGTAGGATCTGCAATCGAGATTATACCAACATTGATGGTAAAATCGAACGTACCAACAATTGCCAGCGTAAAACCAATTTCGCCACTTGAGATGCAAGGTCGCGACATATACATTCGTGAAGGTTGCTATACTTGTCATTCTCAGCAAGTTCGTCCATTCCGTTCGGAAGTAGTACGATATGGAGAGTACAGTAAAGCCGGAGAGTTTGTTTACGACCACCCATATCTTTGGGGATCGAAGCGCACCGGTCCGGATTTGGCACGTGCCGGCGTTAAAGGTGGCAAAATGTTTAAATCGGCAGCATGGCATTATAATCACATGCTGAATCCTGCCGAGGTTGTAGAAAATTCCATTATGCCACGCTATCCATGGCTAATTGAAACCGACCTTGACCTGTCGCTCACCGAGTCTAAAATCAATGCTTTAAGAACCGTTGGAGTGCCATATCCTGAAGGCTATGAAAAACAAGCTAACGACGACCTGAAAGCACAAGCTCAAATGATTGCCGATGAGCTTAAAGCTGCCGGAATCAATACCACAGCCGATAAGGAAATCATTGCTTTGATTGCTTATATGCACTCATTGGGTCGCGATATCAGTGAAACTAAAACTGCCCAGAAATAATTTTAATCGGGCAAGACCACGGTTTTGCCCGACTTATTAAAGTAGTCATAGTATGAAATTAGCAAAACATTATCTGGAACAAGTGGCTTATGCCGACCAATTGCAGACTATTGCGTTTGTAATCTTTTTTGTCCTATTTCTAATAATCCTCTTTTGGATTCTTACCGGAGACAAGAAAACCTATCATCAAAAGGGATTCATGCCACTACAAGAAGATGAGTTTGTAACAAATATTGAAAACAATAATAAAACCGAATGAATATGTCAACAGAAGAAAAAAACTTAAAAAACCGACCGGAAGACGACAAATTGCTTCTCGATCATGACTTTGATGGCATCAGGGAACTCAACAATCCGCCACCACCATGGTTGATGCTGATTTTTTACGGAACCATTATTTGGAGTGTATTTTATGTGTTTCATTATCATATTCTTGGCACCGGACCAAGTCAGGACGAAGAGTATGCCGAGGCTATGAAAGTGGCCGATGAGACGGCAGCTACACAAGTGGCCGATTTTGATGAAGCCAATATTACTCTTATCACCGATGAAGCTCTCTTAGCCAAAGGCATTGAAATATACAATGCAAAAGCCTGTATGGCTTGTCATGGAGGAGCAGGAGAAGGAAACGCTATTGGTCCAAATTTGACCGACAAATATTGGCTTCATGGAAATAAAGCGGAAGACATCTTCAAATCAATCAAATATGGATTTCCTGAAAAAGGAATGACGCCATATAAAGACCAGATGAGCAATGAAGATATTCAACTATTAACCTCCTATATTGTAGCCAAGTTGGTTGGATCCAATCCTGCTAATGCAAAAGAACCACAAGGTGATTTATATGAATAATATTTTTTAACACGAACTAAAAATCAGTATCGTTGAGTAACGATACTGATTTTTTTTATTTTACTGAATATGAGCGAGAAAAACATAGAAGAAATTCAAAAACTTCGAGAAGAAGAAGGAAAAGATCCGAATTATAGTGGTATTTCGTATCGAGACAAAATATCAACTATCGGCACCGATGGAAAACGGATGTATATCCATCCTAAAAAACCAAAAGGGAGATTTACCACTTGGCGAAATATCGTTGGCTTTTTTCTGCTGTTTCTGCTTATTGCTTTTCCAATAGTGAAAATTAGTGGCAATCCAATAGTGATGCTCAATTTTCTTGAGCGAAAATTCATCATTTTTGGGGTGGTTTTTTGGCCTCAAGACACCTTCATTATGATGCTGATGATGGTCAGTTTTTTAGTGTTTATTCTTCTGTTCACGGCCACCTTCGGCAGATTGTTTTGTGGTTGGGCGTGCCCTCAGACCATTTTTTTAGAGCTGATTTTTCGTCCCATTGAGTTTTGGATTGATGGAGATGGAAATAAACAACGGAAACTTGCACAAGAGCCTTGGAACGGTGAAAAAATCAGAAAAAGACTTTTGAAATGGAGCATTTTCTATCTCATCTCATTTATACTTGTTAACGTCATTTTATGGTATTTCATGGGATTCGACAAGTGGCTCAAATATGCTAATGAACTTGATCAGCATTTGGTCGGATTTACATTGATTTTAGTTTTCACAACTGTTTTCTTCTTGATTTACAGTTGGTTTAGAGAACAAATTTGCCTTATAGCTTGTCCTTATGGCCGTATGCAAGGGGTATTGATTGACCCATCAACCATAGTAATTTCGTATGACTATTTACGTGGTGAGCCACGAGGTCACCTGAAAAAATCGGAAGACAGAGAAGTGGCCGGCAAAGGCGACTGTATCGACTGTCATGCCTGCGTGGATGTTTGTCCAACCGGAATTGATATTCGCAACGGGACGCAGTTGGAATGCGTCAACTGCACCGCATGTATCGATGCTTGCGACTCGGTGATGGATCGCATAGGCAAACCACGCGGACTGATTCGTTATGCTTCAGAAAACGAAATCAAAGAAGGTAAGAAACAAAAATTATCCTTCCGAAGTAAAGCATACTCCCTTGTACTGCTAATAATTTTAAGCTTTTTTGTTTACACGCTTCTCACTCGTGAATCCGTTGATGCGGTGATTATTCGCACACCGAATATTCTCTTTCAAGAACAACCGGGAGATTCAATCAGAAACATTTACAATATCAAAGCAGTAAATAAGACCAGCAAAACTCAAGAGCTGAGCCTCAAACTGTTAGACGTACCGGGCTCCATTTATATTGTTGGAGGAAATATGAGTATCGAAGGCGAAAAAAGAATACAATCCATCGTATTTATCAATGTGGCGAAAAAAGATATCAAAGCTGCAAGATCGAAAGTCGAGATTGGCATTTTTGCAGAAGGTCGCTTGATTGACAAATCCACCGTAACTTTTTTGGCTCCCTAAAAATAAACTCGTAAGCCATGCCCTCAGGCATGGCTTTTTATTCTATTTTTGATGGATTAATTATCATTTTATCCTTTACTTATGAAACTTAAAATTAACTGGGGTTGGGGAATAGTGATTTTCCTACTAATTTTTGTGGGAAGTATAGCATGGCGAATTTATATTGCTTCGCAACAAAAACTCAATCTCGTAACTCCCGATTATTATCCCAAGGGAATTGCCTATGAGGAAGAAATTATCAAAAAGGCCAATTACGAAGCTCTAAATCAACGACTAATTGTACATCAAAAAGGGAAATATGTAGAAGTTTTGATTCCCTCAACAAAAAAAGCCGGAAAACTTCAAGGCCATATTTTAGTTTATAGACCTTCTGATTTTGAGGATGATAGCATATTTCAGTTTGAGCTGCTCGACACAAACCGACTTTTTCAAATCCCCACAAATTTTATGAAACGGGGCTTATACTATATTAAAGCCGATTGGAATGAAGATTCCTTAGGATTTTACGGAGAAGAAAGCATTTATATAAACAAATAGAAAAATGGAATTTATAATTTCAGGACTTATCTTAGGCTTAATCACCAGTTTTCATTGCGTTGGAATGTGTGGCCCCATTGCCATTGCACTTCCTCTGCATGGCTCAACCAAGCTCCAAAAACTTCTAGGCGGAATCTTATACAATCTTGGCCGAACGGTAACCTATATGATTATGGGAATGGTTTTCGGGTTGATTGGTCAAGGCTTGGGAGCTTTGGGATTTCAGCGGTGGGTTTCCATAATTACTGGTGTATTGATGATATCCACGGTGTTTTTTCCGTCCATTTTCAAGTTTAGTCTTGGAGGTGTCGAGAAAAAAGGCTTCTCCTTGATTAACGCGGTTAAAAAAGGCTTAAGAAGATTATTTTCCACCAAATCTTATTTAAGCTTATTTACCATTGGGCTTTTAAACGGACTTTTGCCCTGTGGCCCGCTGTACTCTGCTTTGATAATTTCGACTGGTACCGGACACGCCGTTAGCAGCGTTTTGTTTATGATGATGTTTGGTTTGGGAACCATTCCTTTGCTTTTAGTGGTTACTATTATTGGGAATTTTGTTAGTGGAGCCATTCGAAACAAGGTCAATAAAGCCTTGCCGGTGGTCATTGTAATTATTGGTATCTTATTTATTTTAAGAGGTCTAGAGCTTGGAATCCCTTATTTAAGCCCAACCCGTGAGAAGATAGAAATGAAAATGAATAAAACCAAAAAACAACAAGAAGGGCAAACAGCAGAATATAGTAACCATGATTCGATACCGGAAACCAGAGGCTGTTGTGGTCGTTAAAAAATGCTTTTACTGACAAGAATCAGATTTAACATATCTTTAAAATAACTGATTTTCAATCACAAAGAATTGTATTTCCTTTGTAGCTTGAAATTACAGATTATTGAAATTTCTCAAATTATAAATTTTAAGGAACCAAATTATTAGATTAACATCTGATTAAATTCTAAATATTTAAGTATGAAAAAAGCATTGGTGACCGGCGGAACAGGTTATATCGGTTCTTGGTTAGTAAAATATCTCTTAGAAGATGGAGTAGATGTGAGAATAACCGTAAGAAATGCAGACCAGCGAAAAAAGTATGCTTTTTTATCCGAAATTGCAGAAAAATCAAAGAGCACTTTTGAAGTTTATCAGGCTGATTTGCTTGACATTGGTTCCTTTGACGGCGCAATGGACGGAATCGACACAGTTTTTCATGTGGCTTCCCCTTTCACTTTGAAGATTAAAGATGCTCAAAAAGAGCTCATCGAGCCCGCTTTGAAAGGCACCGAAAACGTGCTTACCGCTGTAAATAAATCTTCCACTGTAAACCGAGTTATTCTTACTTCATCCGTTGCTGCTATTCATGGCGACAATATTGATATGGTAGAAAAAGGCATCTCAAAATTCAACGAAACCCATTGGAATTCGAGCAGTTCGCTACATCATCAGCCGTATTCCTATTCCAAAACAATTGCCGAACAAAAGGCCTGGGAAATTGCCAATTCACAGAAGAAATGGAAATTAGTGGTCATCAATCCATCATTGGTCATTGGGCCGGCGTTGAATGGAGCAACGAATAGCGGAAGTTTTGACGTCATCAAAGATTTACTTTCTGGGAAAATGAGAACGGGAGCCCCTGATTTGATGTTTGGTTTTGTTGATGTACGCGATGTAGCTAACGCTCACCTATTAGCGGCAAAAAATCCTGAAACTGAAGGCCGCTATTTGCTTGTTGAACGAACTATGAACATGCTTGAATTGTCGAAAACTATTGCTAATCAATTTCCAGGAAAATATAAACTCCCCAAAACTAAGGCGCCGAAAATGCTGTTGAAGCTTATTGGAGGCATGTTTGGCGTTACACCGAAATTTGTTACCCGAAATGTTGGCTACAAAGTCGCCTTTGACAATTCACGAAGCGTGAACTCGCTCAAGCTCAAATACACCAACACACAGCAATCGATCAAAGAAATGGTGGAATCGTTAAAGGAAGGTTAGTCTTAAGCTTTCTTCCTGATTACTATGACTTTATGGAGTCCCGTAACGTGATTTAGAGGTGTAAGAAGCCATTCCACAAAACGAACAAAAGGATTCATAAAATTCGGAACTAATGATCTGAAATTCAGTCCTCCGGAAAGAAGATACTGGAGATAGTTATTCAGGACTTTCACTTCAAGCAGTTCCAAATTCGGATTTTTTTCTTTCCACTTTTTAAAATCCCTTTGAAAAACAATATAGCTCAAAGCTTGATTAGCTCCCAACATTGGCCCTGACAAGGAAGTCCATTCCTTTTGTGTCGTATCGAAAGTTTCCGTAGTAAAAAGCCTCTTGTACATAAATCGGGCAAACGGACCGTGATGCGGTTCAATCAAAACACAGCCTCCACCGCGAACTAATGTACGATTCAATTCATCAAAAAATTGCTGAGGGTCAGGGAAATGATGAAAACAATTAATCCCATAAAAAGCAGAAACGGAATCATTATCCAAATCCATATTCATGGCATCAAGCACTTTGTCTAACCCTTTCGCGTCTTTAATATCGGTTGTAATAAGTTGAGGGTGAACTGTTTTAAAAAAACTAACACCTGCTCCTATTTCCACCTCATCTTTTTCCATTTCAAAATTTGCGCAAGCACTTTCAAGACAAACATTATAAAAATGACGAAACACCTGATTCATAAGAGGTTTTTCGTTTAAAATTGTTTTGTGCACGTCCACTAATTCCGCACTGTCCACATCAACTCCTTCGAGGCGAGGATCCATCAAGATTTTTCGAATAAAAGCTATAAAACTCATAAGATTGGTTTAACAGATACGAATTTAGGCAAATATCCGGTGCGCCTAACTTCAATTTTCATAAAAAAACTCCGGCCTTTCGACCGGAATTTCCTTTTTATCAAAATGTTTAACCTATCGGTTCACCACCATTTTCATGGTGCGCCGCTGTTTGTTGTATTCTATGGTGTAGTAGTACACTCCGTTGCTCAGTGATTTTACATCCAACTCGATATGGTGAGTACCGGCAGTTTTGCTGCTTTCTTCTGCACGGATGGTTTGACCAAGAGTGTTGCGAAGTTCAAACGTAACCACGCCTGCATTTGGTATT
>JAFGWF010000325.1 GCA_016937295.1 Bacteroidales bacterium | reverse complement strand
GTTCAAAACCCTGTCAGGGTTTAAGGGTTTAACTATCAGTTTTAAATCGAATCCACAATCGCATTGAAAGTAGCTGAAGGTCGCAGGGAGAAAAAAGCCTTTTCATCAATAGGTTTGTAAATTATTTGGGATATAACCATGCAAATTCACATTTTTATTCACGATTTGCAGGGTTAAATCATGTAAATACTCTCTATTTCTATGTTTGTTTTTTTTAAACCCTCCGCCGCCGGCCAAAGCCAACGGGGGAGGTTTTAATCAAGGATCGAAATTGTCAAAAGAATAACATTCAAACTGTTAATAACTTTAATTAAAACAACTTTAAAGCAGAATCAAATGAGTTATTTTTGACACTTTATGTCAATTAAGATGTTGTCAACAAATACAGTTGGAGAAAAGTTACGAAATTTAAGGGAAGAACAGAAACTTCCTTTACGAAAGGTTGCTGCCTTGCTTGATATTGATGTAGCAATTCTAAGCAAAATGGAGCGCGGTGAACGAAAAATCACAAAAGAAATAGTTCTAAAACTTGCCAACATTTACAAATACAACGCCGATGAGCTTTTAGTTTCATTCCTGAGTGATAAGATATTATACGAAATCCAAGACGAAGCGCTAGGAATAGAGGCGCTGAAATTGGCAGAAGAAAGGGTGAAATATATGAAGGGAGGAGATGGGGAATGATGATAAATGATTTAGAGAAAATGTGGGAAGAGTTTGGTGAAATTCCAATTAATTCTGATGATAAAATTGAAGTCGATTTTTATTTTTGGGAGAAAGGAACTTACCGTTTTGACATTTGGCATTGGTTTGACAAAAAATTACCAAATGGATTGGCAGAAGATTTTAACTTGGTATCATAAATAATATGGCATTACCCATAAACATAGATGAATTACTGCACGGCAATACCATTGAATGGGATCGGATTGAACTGAAAAAAGGATGGAATCCTGAGGATATCATTCATACAATTTGTGCGTACGCCAATGACATTAATAATTGGGATGGAGGATATATTATCATCGGAGTCGAAGATGAAAATGGGAAAGCCAAGTTGCCTCCTATTGGTTTACACATTCAAGAATTAGATGCTATCCAGAAGAAACTGATTGAACTGGGTCATAAGTTAAGTCCTGTTTATATTCCTGTTTTTCAACCATATTTAATTAATGGAAAGTACATTCTGGTTATATACGCCCCCGCTGGAGATAACCGACCCTACAAAGCTCCTGATAGTTTAAGTGAAAAAAGATCAGAAAGAGCAATGTTCATTAAACGCGGCTCAAAAACGATAAAAGTTAAAGTAGGTTCTGATGATGAGAGGCGACTTATTGAACTCACAGCACGTATCCCTTTTGATGATCGAATCAACCAAACTTCTTCACTAAGGGATTTGAATTTACGTTTGATTCAAAATTATTTAAAAGAAGTAATGAGTTCGTTGTACGAAGAAAGTACAAGAATTCCATTCCCTGAATTATGCCAACATTTAATGATAACAAAGGGCTCTGACGAACTATTACGACCAACAAATGCTGGATTGCTCTTGTTTAACGAAAATCCAGACAGTTTCTTTTCCGGAGCAAAAATTGATTTGATAATTCACAAGAATAAAGTTGGAAAAGACTATATCGAAAAGGTGTTTACCGGATCTATCATTCAACAGATTAGAGATGTCTTGCAGTATTTCAAATCAACTATTATAGAAGAATTGGTTGTAAAATCAGCACGGCAAGCAGAATCCATCCGTTTCTTCAACTATCCTTTTCAAGCTGTTGAAGAAGCTGTAGTCAATGCAGTTTATCATAAGAGCTATGAACGAGAAAATCCTGTAGAGATTCAGATTCATAAAGATAAAATTGAAATATTGAGTTTCCCTGGTCCCATGCCACCTATCAATCAAGCAATGCTGAAAAACCAAAGAGTAGTAGCACGAGATTATAGAAATCGCAAAATTGGTAGCTTTTTAAAGGAGTTGAAACTCACTGAGGGTAGAGGAACTGGGTTGCCCATTATCCACAATAGTATGGAAGAAAATGGTTCACCCCCGCCCATTTTTGAGACGGACGAAAACAACGCTTACTTTTTGTGTATTCTTCCCATTCATCCTTTAACGGAGTCCATCTTAGGCTCTCAAAATCAATCGCAAGGGGACAAAGATAACATTAAGATAGTCAGAGATTTAAAAACAATAAATGATTATCTTAGTCTCTCTGTCTCCGAGTTGGGAGTCGGGGATAAAGAAGCTGTAAAAGAAAGCATCAACGATAACATGAAAAGGATTTTAGCGTTTTGTCAAACTCCAAAATCTAAGGATGAAATTTTTGAAGAGTTAGGACTATATAAAAACACTAAAAATCATAACCATCATATCAAACCTCTTATTGAGATTGGCTGGTTAAACCTATCATTACCCCATAAGCCCACAAGCAAAAATCAAGCGTATTATACTACTGAAACAGGTAAAAAACTCCTATCCTTTATTTCAATCGACAGTAATTCACGTATAAAAAGAATTCCTGTAGCATCCTCAAATATTGCCTCTGTAGGCTATAATAAAGCATCTCAGATATTAGAAATTGAGTTTCACTACGGCGTGATTTATCAGTTCATTGATGTTCCTGAAAAAGTTTATGTAGAATTGATGAACTCCCCTTCCCCGGGTGCCTATTTTTTGAATGAAATAAAGAGTAGATTTGATTCTAAACAGTTATAAAAATTGCGGGTAGTATTATATGAATAGGTAAAATCTATGGTAATTGTATTTTTTTAAGTTTGATTGTTTTAGCAAATTGAATTATCTAAATTTTAACCCAAATTCAGCATTAGAAAATGCTAAATCGACTAAGAAAATGTAAATCAATAATTTATAAAATTCTTGAGTATTTTCTAAGTTGGGGTTAAACCCTACTAAATCAGATAGTTCGGCTTTTTAATTACCTCCTATTGATTAATACCGCTACTTTAAATTTGCAAGGATTATTTTTATCAAACTTTATAGAAACACAGTTGGATTTCAGAATGATGAATTTTGATGAAATTTTTTAATTAAGTTGAGGTTATAAAAAACCCTCCCCCGCCGGCCAAAGCCAACGGGGGAGGTTAATATTATAAACCCTGACAGGGTTCAAAACCCTGTCAGGGTTTAAGGGTTTAACTATCAGTTTTAAATCGAATCCACAATC
>JAFGWF010000324.1 GCA_016937295.1 Bacteroidales bacterium | reverse complement strand
GTTCGACGCGCTCTCGACCTATCTGGTGTGGCTGAGAACCGCATACTTTTCAGGGAGACTGACAGAGGATGCGTTTGTGCGCGAAGAACAGTTGCTGGAAGCCCGTCTTGACCAGGAGATCAGGGACGGTTCGGAGCACCTGACTTTGTTTCTCGATGAGTGGAAGCGGTTGCGTTTTATGACTGCAGGGCGAAAGTAGGGATTCCGGATTTCGGAAAACAGGATACCCCAGGTTGGATGCTGTTATGTCAACCATCTGTTGGAATCCGGATCCGACCTCAGGTACATTCAGGAACTTCCCGGACACAAAAGCAGCAAGACCACCGAAATCTATACCCATGTCAGCAGAAAAAGTTTACAGCAAATTAAAAGCTCATTCGATGATTTGTAATAGCCACGATAAGAACGCACCTGGTAATAACACGCTACTTTGTAGCGCCTATTCATCCAATATAGGATGTAAGGCGCAATAGAGTAGCGCATATAAACAAGTTATAAGCCATTATAAAAAAAGACCAACAATATGGAACCAGTTTCATTAATAGCATTAGGAGCCGCAATTGGCGGAGCATCCGGAAAGTTCGTTGAAAAAGCATGGGACTCTGGAGAAAAATGGATTCAATCTTACTTCAAAGGCCATAAGGAAAACGCCCAGAAACAAGCGACTGAAAACTCAAAGGATTTTTTGAATGAATTAGCTCAAAGAGTAAAACAACTTGAAGACCAGAAAACGGTAAGCAAAGAGAAAATATACCAGGCTCAGGACCACCCTGACTTTTCTGCATTTTTACAAAAAGCACTTTTAACTTCTGCTCAAACGGACAGCAAGGACAAGCATAAACTTCTTGCAAGACTAGTTTCTGAACGACTGACATCTGAACCAGAATCAGTTTTCAGTTTAGCTAGTAAAATGGCTTGTGACGCTTTATCTTTTGCATCCACAAACCAAATTATGTTACTTGGGCTTGTTATAAACCTTTACGGAATCAGACCACATCCGTTTCCTCCTGTAGGATTGAAACCCGAACAGTTTCAAGACTGGATGGACAATTGGATAACCCAAAGACTATCCCCGTTCATAAATTTTACAATTGGAAAGCAAGATTTGAATCATTTAGAATCATTGTCTTGTTTGAAAATAAACCAATTTGTTGGTCGCGATCTAAATCAACTATACACAGTAGGGGATTTTAAATTTGACTTCAATATTTTAAAAGATACAGTTCTTAAAGAAAAAATTAAACAGCTTTGGGACGGCTCAAGGCTGCAAACAATCGACTTAACCACGACTGGACAAATTATAGGCGTTATTGCATCGGATATGATTTCCAATACAAAGACAAATTTTGACGGATGGGAATAATAACGGCTTATAACAGCACCTACCCAAAAGGCGGGGTTTCGTGTTCCAAAGACAGTTTTGTGAGTAATCAAAAATTAGTTTTTCAAATCAAGTTTTGTGGTCATAATCCCACCCATCGGGTAGCTGCAAAACGTTGTGCGAAATTCTCTTTTGTGAAAAAATAAAAACAAGGAAAATTTTGGCACTTTTTAAAATTATTTTTTAAAGGAGAAAACTATGACAGAACAAACAACATCAAGTAAAAAAATCACAGTTGGTCTAATCTTAAGCTGGATTTTAGGCGTTCTTTTTGCTCTAATCGGAATTATCACTGTTTTTTCTGAGCCAATCCCAGGAATTGTAATGTTAATAATGGCGGCTGTTCTTCTTCCTCCTGTCAATAAATTGGTTGATGAAAAATGGAAACTTCATCTTTCTGGAGGAATGAAAGCGGTCGTGATAATTATTGGTTTTATAATTTTCGGTTCGACAGTCGATACTTCAAAACAACAAAGTAATCAACCACCGATTCAACAAGAACAATCTGTATCAAACACTGAACAAAAGAAAGCAACAGTTCCGGCTGAATATAAATCTGCTCTTAACAAAGCCACGATGTATGCAAAAACAATGCACATGTCGAAGCAAGGAGTTTATGATCAGCTTGTTTCAGAATATGGCGAAAAGTTTTCAGCCGATGCAGCACAATATGCAATAGACAATATGAAAGCTGATTGGAATGCAAATGCTTTAGCTAAGGCAAAAACTTATCAAAATACTATGAGTATGTCGCCATCCGCTATTCACGACCAACTGACTTCTGCGTATGGTGAAAAATTCACGAAAGCTGAAGCGGATTATGCCCTTCAACACATTAATAACTGAGTGTATTGAATAAGGATAAAAAGTGCCAAAATTGAATTTGATTTTTTTCACAAAAGAGAACTCAAGGGGAGGCTGCGCTTTTACCCTGCTCTATTTATAATTTAATAAGGAAGCAGGGCAAACCCTCGCACAACACAGCGTATGCGGTTCGGGGCTCGGCTCGCCCCTCTCCCATATTTTTGCTCCCGTTGGTCGCAAAAACATCGCATACGCTGAAACGTTATGCACTATAATATGAAGAAACTAGATTACAAATACCCGGATTGTCTATCAAACTGTAATGATTTGAATTTAGGCAGAATATATACTCGATTTAGGCATATTCCTAATTTACCTGAATTGACCACAATATATGAAATTGAAAGACCTCTAATTATTGCTTTAGATAGTCTTGAATCAATAGTTGCAGAACTCGATAGAGAATTATCAAATAATACTCTTAAAGGTCTTTTTGTGTTGGGTGTTTCCCATTTTGAAGTTTTCCTTTCTGATTTATTAAAGAAAATTGTTTTATTACATCCAGACAGTTTGAATGTTTTAAATGGAAAGAAAGAAAATAAAGAAAAAGCAGAAAATATAAAATATGAAGTTAGTGTAGATAATCTTGTTAGCGGCGATGTTACGGCAAATATTATAGAGAATAAAATTAACAAATTATGTTTTGATAATATCGAAGCAGTTATAAAAAAATTGAAAGAAGTATTAAAATATGACTCAAAAATTAGTATTGACAAGATTGTGGAAATAAAAGAAACAAGGAATCTCTTGTTGCACAATAATCTTATTGTAAATGATTTTTATTTAAATAAAACTAAAAGCATTAAAAGGGCTGAAAAGAAAGGAGAGCAACTATTACTTGACAGAATATATGTAAAAGAGTCGATAGCGTATATTATAGATGCTGTTAAAAATATAAGAAATTCTGTAACCACAAGATACTCTAATTACACTATTATTGAGTTAATCAAAAGACTTTGGATATTTACCTTTTCAGGTTCTGGAATACCTACTTTAATCGAAGACTTTTGGGTTATGAATTATGAAAAGGACATTATTGATGGTCCAGTAAAACCACCGAAAGAATATTTTGCAAGTTCTGAGAAATTCTTCTACGAAATATGGAAATCACAAAGAACTGGTAGTGATGTATCAAGATTTTCTATGGTACATTTAGACTCAAGAAATATTAATAAATTATCTTTTCTTGTTGAAGTATTTGGAGAATTAAGATTCCCTTATTGGTAGAATAACACATAGGGGGACGCTCTTTATTATTTGTATGTGAGGAAATGGGGTGCGGCGTTTGCTTCGAGTGCTTCTGGGGAGAGATTGGATGTGAAGTCCATGCGACGAGAGCCCTGTCTGTAGAGGTGAAAAGTGACTGCAGTGAATGTCGTTCCCGATTTCTTTGTCACATTCGGAATGTTACCTGACAGCCAGAGCTCTCCGGATCATTTTGTTTACGGCGTCCGTTACATGAGCGGTAATGAGTTTCACTTCCGGATGGTTCAATGCAAATACTCTGAAAACCTCAT
>JAFGWF010000323.1 GCA_016937295.1 Bacteroidales bacterium | reverse complement strand
CTTGTTTTTGCAGGTATTTGTAGCCGATATGCTGAAGCAATTTTCAATCGTCGTAATAACCTCAACACTTACCAGCTTATTGGTTGGGTTTACACTAGTGCCTTGGTTGGCTTCACGAATTGGCAAAAAGGAAGATTTACAACCCACCAATATCGTAAACCGTTTTCTGCTTTGGTTTGAAAAGCAGCTGACAGCATTCATCGATTGGTATGGCCGTCAATTGGAATGGGTACTTAGCCATAAACTCATCTTTACCGGAATCGTTATTTTCCTTTTGGTAATGACCGGTGTAATGATGAAACAAGGCATTATTGGCAAAGAAATGATGTCAACTGGGGACCAGGGAAAATTTCGTCTGAACCTAGAATATGATAAAATTACCACAGTACAAGAGAACAATATCAGGACTCAACAAGTAGAGGACTTTATCCTTCAACAACCCGAAGTCGCTTCTCTTTTCAGCAACATTGGCGGACCAAGCACAGGCATTGGAAGTCTGGGTGTTGGCTCTCCCAATCTTTCTGAATTTACCATTCAGTTAAAAACGGAAAAGGAAAGAAACATCAAAACAGAGGCTTTTATGAAATCGCTTCGTGAGGAACTGAAAAAAGAGTTTTCGGGAGTAAACTTTTCGATGGCCGTACTTGGATTACTTCCAAAACAAGCACCTATCAAAATAACCTTGAGTGGAAGCGATTTGAATTTGGTGATGAAAACCGGCAAGGAACTGAAAGCAATCGTAGAAAAAATACCTGGTGCCGATAATGTTCGATTATCGGTTGAGGAGGGGAGTCCTGAATATAAGGTAATTCCAGATAAAGATAAGATGCAGCGCCTGGGTTTAACGACCGCTTATGTTGGTTTAAATTTGAGAACGGCCTTTACAGGAAACGATGATGCTACACTAACCGAAAATGGGACAGAGTACCCCGTTAGAGTATGGTTGGATGAATTTGACCGGAAAAATTTCGAAGACTTACAACGGCTTTCTATCGTAAACCAAATGAACATTCCGATAGAGTTATCTCAATTTGTCGATGTCGTGCAGGATAATTCGCCTTCGTTGCTCGAAAGGTTAGATCGGCAACCATCGGTTACTTTAACATCCGAATCCTTTGGCCGGCCATCGGGCACATTGGCCGATGACGCAATCAGTTATCTAAAAGCCACGCCTTTACCCGAAGGAGTGAAATTAACATGGGGAGCAGATATCAAAACCCAAAATGAAAGTTTTGGGGCTTTGGGTTCGGTACTGCTTATTTCATTTATACTCATCTATCTGATTATGATTGCCCTCTACGATAGTTATATCTATCCGTTTGTGGCTTTATTTGCGATCCCAATGGCGGGCATCGGGGCTTTTTTGGCGCTAAACTTATCGTTAAACGATTTAACCTTGTTTGCACAGTTAGGCTTAATTATGCTCATGGGGCTGGTCACAAAAAATGCTATCCTGATTGTGGATTTTACCAACCAATTGAAAGCACAGGGCAAACATTATAAGGAGGCGTTAATCATTGCAGGGAAAGAGCGCATGCGTCCAATTTTAATGACTACTCTGGCTATGTCAATCGGTATGTTACCCATTGCATTGGCCAAAGGAACTGCCAGCGAGTGGAAAAATGGTTTGGCCTGGGTGATCATCGGAGGCTTGCTTTCGTCCATGATTTTGACCGTTTATTTAGTACCGGTAGTTTACTATGTGGTAGATCGGATTAAAGAGAAAATCGCAGATAAAAAACATCAATAAAAAATACATGAATAAAATAATTAAAATTCTTACTCCGCTATTTGTAATCATACTGCTTTCTTCATTTAGTATTCAAAAGCAGGAAACCTGCTCATTAACAATTGAAGTGAGCGAATTGCGAAATTCAAAAGGTACGGTGCTCTTCGCCTTGTACAACAGAGAGGATGCCCTCCCCGATGAGCATTACAAAAAGTTTTATAAAAAACTTATCGGGAAAATAGTAAACGGAGCATCGTCAGTAACATTCGATAACCTGCCGGAAGGGAAATATGCTGTAAATATTCTGCACGATGAAGACAACGATGGTAAAATAAAAAAGGGGATTGTGTTGCCCAAAGAAGGAATTGGGTTTTCAAATTATAAATCCATTGGGATTTTCAACAAACCTAATTTTTTAAAAGCATCTTTTGATTTACTGAAAGATAAAAAGATAGAAATTAAAATTATATACATGTAGAAGATGAGACGAATCTTGCTTTTGATATTTTCTTCTGTATTTTTTGTCCTCTCAAGCATTGGACAAGAAAGAGACTCGATATTCCAGATTGGGCTTCCAATAATATCTCAGGTGAATCAGGGCAATAGCTATATTACATTTCCAATAGATATTGGAAACATAGAATCCCTTTGGTTTGAAGGAAATATTATACCGAATTTCTATTTAAGGCAAAGCAAAAATTCCCGCTTGATGGGGGTTTTAACACCGCAAATCATTATCCGTATGTATCAGGAAGAGTCTTTTCCGGTTCGCACGCCAAGCTATATACCTCAGGTAACCATCTATTATCTTTTGAGCGAAAAGGAAAGATCCAGGACAACAAGTTTGTTTGGCAGGATAGAACATAATTCAAACGGGCAAGAAGGAGATTTTTATTTAGAAAACGGCGAAATAAATCTTAAATCCGGAAACTTTTCTACAAATTTAATGGAGGTTGGATTAATCAAAACAAATAGAAACCCTCGTTTGAATGCCTTTCAATTTCTCAAAACCTCCATTGAGTTTCAACCCAAATCGTGGTTAGACGAAAATCTTGTTGGTCAGTACAGTCGTTTTCGCTGGCACAATGCCTTTTCCATTTTTAAACTACCTCAGAAAAACATCAAGCCCGGCGATAAAAGAGCCGCCCTTTCCGTAAAAGGAGAAGCGACCCTGATGTTTGGCGATACTCCGATTGAGAATCCTTCCGCACTCGACAGAACGAATCTAAGTCTTACCGTATTCTATCACCCCATATTTTGGGAAGATTTAGGTTTGTTTGTTCAGTTATATCACGGAATGGATTATTACAATATCTATTTCAACCATCAACTGGATATTATTCGATTTGG
>JAFGWF010000322.1 GCA_016937295.1 Bacteroidales bacterium | reverse complement strand
GTAACTGACAGCATAGGTTGTCAGGGAGATGATTCTTTATGGCTGAAAGTCAATCCATTGCCACAATTTTCGGTGAATCCTGCTCAATCGGTAATCTGTATTGGCGATTCGGTAAATATTAATGCCGGTTCAACAGTAGGTAATTATAGCTATTCCTGGTCAACCGGACCAACAACCAGTTCTATTGTCGTAAATCCCAATGCTTCATCCACTTATACCGTAACTGCTACCGATACTTTAGGTTGTTTCGATTCGCTTCAATCTATCGTCACCGTAAATCCATTACCTCAATTAGAAATTCTGCCTTTGGATGCAAAACTATGTTTAGGCGACACAATGATTTTAAGCGTAAATTCCAATCCAGCAGCCCAATCGGTAAGTTGGAGTGGAGGAGGAACAGGGATTCAAAAGCAAGTATGGCCAACGGTTAATACCATTTACACGGTTTCGGTAACTGACGTAAATAATTGCCATAATACAACCTCACGAGAAGTGAAAGTTTTCAATAAGCCCATAATCACCATTCTTCCCGAAATTGATTCTATATGCAATGGCGACAGCATTCAGCATCAGGTATTTTCAACAAATCCAATCTTCTCTATTTTATGGAATACGATGGATACAACGGATATCATTACTACAATTCCCCCGATTACCCGTGTTTATTCTGCCTTTGTTATCGACACTAATGGCTGTTGGGGCACGGATTCGGCAGAAGTCGTAGTTAAGCATCGTCCTCAAGTGAATATTCTACCCGAACAGCTTTGGTCGTGCACTGCCGACAGCTTAATGATAGCCTGCCTAACTACCGCTGCTCCAGGGTCTTTGCATGTTTGGGATTTTGATGGTGGTAATATTTTGTCAGGCTCAGGCACAAATCCTCATTGGTTGAAATGGACAAATCCCGGAAGTTATATCGTAACGTTATTTGCAGAGCAAAATGGTTGCTTTTCAAAAACGGATACTGCAATAATTGATGTATTTGAGACACCGGTGGTGGATTTTATTGCTGATCCGACTGCTGCTTGTGAAAATGTAAATGTGCAATTTCAAAATCTTACAGCAAATATCCAGCATTATCATTGGAATTTTGGAAATCCGCTTGTCCAAGACGACACTTCCAATCTTGAAAATCCCACTTATGCCTATCCCCAGCCGGGAACTTATGGCATCCGCCTACAAGTGGTGAGCAATGATGGTTGCAAGGCCGAAGATTTCAAACCGGCGTATGTGATAGTCAGTCCGAATCCGGTGGCCGACTTTGAAGGATTTCCTAAAGAGGTTTCGATTCTGGATCCAAAAATCAGTTTTTGGGATTTCTCAATTGATGCCCTAACTTGGGAATATGATTTTGATGATCCCAATAGTGGCTCGTCTAATTTTGCCAATATCAAATACCCATGGCATAATTTCACGGATACAGGTTATTACGACGTGCAGTTAGTGGTAACAAACGAATATGGCTGCACCGACACTGCTTACCGAACGTTTTATGTAAAACCATTTCCACAACTTTATTTTCCTGATGCTTTCACTCCAAATGGAGATGGTTTGAATGATGTTTTTCAGGTTGTTGGTCACGACTTTGACTGGAATACCTTTGAAATGAACATATTAGATCGTTGGGGAAGAGTGCTGTTCAGAACTACAGATGTGAATGAAGGATGGAATGGCAAGGAATTTAACACAGGAAATATGTGTCCACCGGCAAATTATGTGGTTGTGATAAAAGTTTCCGACCGCGACAAAAACCCGGAAGTGTTTAGAGGACGAGTGGTTTTGGTGAGATGAGAAGTGAAAAGTGAATAGTAGCCTACAAGCCACATCCGAAGTCAAAAGATAAAAGTCAAAAGACAAAAGCATAACATGGATATATTCACAATAGTGTAGTGAGAGTATATTAAGCTGTCACGTGAAATCATCTCGACTCTAAGGTATAGAGATACAGTGTTTTACGGAAAAAGAATTTTCTCAAAAAAAATTTCAAATAAAGACATAAACGAATAAAAAGTTTACCTAAATTTGTCGTTCACACAAAACTTAGATGCATTGGCCTATTTTTCAAGTCAAAAAATTAAGCTTGGCGAAGAGTTTTCACATAAATTTTAAAATTGGGAACGATGAAAAAGATTCGTTTTTTAGAGGTAACTTTTGAGAATCCAATTGAAGCTTGGGAATTAGTTTATTTTCGGGGGGCAGTTATTGCGATATCGGGGAGAGATTCCATTTTATTTCACAATCACGATGGCGAAGGATTTAGATATAGCTATCCATTGATTCAATATAAGCGCATCGACAAAAAGCCAAGATTAGTTTGCATTGAAGAAGGAATTGATGAAGTGCATCGATTTTTTGAAAATCGACAGGAAGGGATTTTATTAAACAAACGACCTTATGAGCTGAATGTTGAGGGGATTAATTTAAATCGGTACACTTTGCAAGTTTGGGATACGGAATTTTTATACTATTTACAGGAATGGATGCCGATTAGTGAAAAGAATAAAGAGAGGTTTGAGAATTTGCACACCGACGAAGAGTTTAAAGAGTTTTTTAGGCCAATATTAATTGGGAATATATTGTCGATGGCCAAAGGGATAGGATGGACAGTAGATAAAAAAATAAATGTTGAAGTAGCTAATATAAAAGGTGTACGACAGGTAAACCATAAAGGGTTAAAAATGCATATAGCAACACTTACATTCAAGACTAATGTCCTTTTGCCGGATAATATTGGCTTAGGGAAAAATGCGGCATTAGGATACGGAACGATAAGAAGTTTAAGAAATGATAAAAATGCAAAAAGAACAGATTATTAATAAGGTAATTTG
>JAFGWF010000321.1 GCA_016937295.1 Bacteroidales bacterium | reverse complement strand
CATTTCTTTCACCTGCTCCACCATATCGGGATTGATGATAGAATAGTTCAAATACATAAAAACAATACTCAAAACTGATGAAATCAACATTGCATAGAACAAGAAAGCGAAGGCTTTTCCAAAAGGCAAACCTGCATCGCCACGTTTTTTTCGATACTGAATTCCATAATAAACTGCAAGGCCAAGTATCGCAGCCCAAGAGAAATAACCAATTTTTTGCTGGGTTTGCAAATCAGGAAATATGAATTGAAACGCCAAGGATAAAACAATCGAAATCAACCCTATGATTAATCCGGGATTGATAGCATCTGAAAATTTAACTTTAATGTCTTCCATAGGTACAAGGTTTTAGGTTTTAACGGGAAGCAAATATAGAAAACATAAGTCTTCGCACTACGATTAGTTTTTAAGGGAATTGTAAAAATTGCTTTATAGGATTTGTGAGTAAAATCTTTTAGTCTAAAATAAAGCAATCTCAAGGACTATTATATGCCATTGATTAACAGCATCAGTCTGCTAAGTATCGAGCAACTGTTGAAATTAAGTCATTGAGCCGAATAGGTTTGGTAATCAAATCGTCACAACCTGCCTGCAAAACTTTGCCTTTCTCATTATTCATAACGTAGGCAGTTTGGGCGATAATTGGTAAATTTGGACGAAATTCTTTAATTCTTCGAGTAGCCTCATAACCATCCAATTTTGGAAGGCGAATATCCATAAGAACGAGGTCGATGCTTTCATACTCTTTGCACATTTTGACGGCTTCCATACCGTCTTGTGCCCAAAGCAGTTGGGCCTTTGTGCGTTTTAAGGCTGCGGCTATAAACATGTGATTTGCTTCTATGTCTTCTACAATAAGAATTAACTTATCGCTCCAGTCATATCTTTTGCGCCAATCCATTGCATTATTTTCCATCGAATTTAAACTCATTTAGGTATGCTTTTGAAAAGAGCGTAAAAGTACAACAGTCAACACATAAAATCAAGTATAGAAATAAAAAAAACCATCCAGTTTATACTGAATGGTTTCCGATAGAATTGAAAAGAAATTAGTTTTTCTTTTTCAAAGCATTGATATATTTATAATTAGGAACACCTGTTGAAGAATCGTATTTCCATAAAATACAAACTGCATAAGGATTTTTCCAAGAAGCATCTAATGTGATGGTATATGACTTTTCGATTTCGGAGCCGGATGCCGGATTAGAGGTGATTTTTTCACCATAAGCATCATTGCCACTTGCCGAAGCACGTAATACATAATCATGTTTGTAATCATCATTAGGATAAGAAGTTGAAGTACCACTCTGCTTATACTGACCGGCAGTAGAGTTTCCATTAATACCATCTTCTAAAACAATAACAGACAGATAAATATCGCCTGTTATAGCTGAGAAAAACTTAGTTTTCGTATCAATGGTCATAGTTGTTCCACTTACAGAATACTTGTAATCAACACCCGCAGATGCTGCAGTAGCGCGCAATTCGCTCATTGCTGATGCGGAGGTTGTTTTAACGTCACCAACCCAAAAAGATGGAACTCCACCACCGGTTGTGCGATCAGCCGAAAAAGAGCCATAAAGTGGATTATTCATTGGGTCATTGGATGCGTGTGCGCAAATAATTGCACCATTAGGAGCGGCATTCGCATAATCATGAATCAATGGAGCACCCCAGTTACCACATGGACCACACCAACTTGCTGTGTAGTTAATGGCAAAACCATTTTGAGTTTGAGTTGGGTTAAGTTTTGCTTCTTCCTCATCCTTTTTGCAGGAAGAAATCAGAACTCCGAAAGCGAGAAGTAAAAAAAATAGATTCTTCATAGTTTAGGTTTTAGTGTTGTGTTAAATTAATTTGCAAATATATAAATTTCACTTGTATATGAACATATTAATTGATTTATATCAGATTGAAACAGCATAAAAGGTTGCCTATATCGTTTTAATAAACTAATTATTAATTTATTTGGCTTATTATCAATTATTTACAAAGCAAAACATGAAATTGTGTTGGAATTCAATTCAAAAAAAAAGTCGGAAACAGCAAACCGACTTTTTCAGAACAACAATATTAACCAAAGAACTGCTAATTATAAAAAATAAGGGGTGGGGCTGTTTTTTGTAAACTTTCGCCAGATAAAAATATCTTGAAAATATTTGTCATAACAAGGTTAAATGAAATAATAAACTATCAAAACTACTTCAGCAAATCATCTAATTCATGCCTACGATACGGTTTATTACAGTAGGCATCCATTCCGGATTCAATAAAAATCCTTTTTTGGTCATTATCGTGAGCAGTCATTGCAACAATCTTGACCGGCCTGGTAATATTTTCCTCTTTTTCGATGGTTCGTATAATTTTTGTAGCATCAACACCGCCCATTTCAGGCATTTCGATGTCCATCAAAATCACATCATATTTTTTCTTCCTGTAAAGTTCAATAGCCTCTTTACCATTATGGGCAATATCCAAACTATGACCAAGTTTAGCAATATTTATTTGGGCAAGCTTACTGCTTATCGGATTATCCTCAGCAAGTAATATATGTAAAACTTTATTTTTCATAATCTTATGTTATTGATTTATAATTATTTTTTGGTTTTCGATGCGATCACCCGATAAAGCTGTAAGCAAGTAAACCCCTGGGGACAATTCACTTATAGGTAAAATCGTTTCTGAATCAGATGCAATATCCTTTTGAAGAATCGATTTTCCGGCAATATTGGTCAATCGAATTTGGTAACTATTCCTTTCAAAAAAACCAATCTCAAGATTTGCTCCTGCTTGGTTGCAGAATGAAATCAACTGCGTAGGTTCACTGCTGCCTTTCTGGAGACCAACTACTTGACTATAAGCAAACTTACCATCGTAATCCACTTGCTTTAATCTATAATAGTTTATTCCTGTTTTGCAATCTTCATGCTCAAAGCTATAAGAAACCGGAATATTCGACATACCAAAACCTTCTACTCTGCCAACTTCTGAAAAGTTGAGGTTATCGACAGAATGCTCAACCGAGAAATAATTATTGTTGATTTCACTCGATGTTACCCATTTTAGTTTTGCAATACCATCTTCAATTTCACCATTAAAAGCCGTATATATGACCGGTAAAAGTCCGCCACCATCAGAAGCATTTGGATTATTCGTTTCTTCAATGGTTTGATATAGTGAATATTCACCTTCATTATTATACTCATAAACTCGAAACCAATAGATTTTACCTTCTGTCAAATTGTAAACAGTCACCGAGTTTTCATAACCTCTAAAAACAACCTGTTCACCGGATCCACCGTAATATGTGTCGGCAGTGTACTCAACACTATCAACAGGATCGGTAAAATAATCGGTATCACTAATTTTTACCATGCTGAAATCGCCATCACCTTTATCCCAAGTCACTGTCAAACTTGTAGTTTTACTGCTAACGGAATAAAAACGAATATTACTTGCCTGTTGAGTTGGAGGAATTGATTTTATTACATTGTTAATATTGATCTGTTTTACAATTGGTCTGAAATTATGTTTGTAAATAGTAAGTAAAGCCTTTGCCGAATCAGCAACATGTATTGGAATCTCAATTTGACCATTAACAGCATTTCCCATTGCAAAGAGGGTATCATTTATAAATAAAGTATAGGAGGCATCTGAACAATTGGAAATGGAAAGAGAGATTGCAGAATCTAAACGAATTACATTAGATAAATTGTTGATACTAAACGTTTGAGGTGCAGATGTCCATAGTTTCATAGAAGGATCGCCGAAATAATGAAAAATTTCGTTTTGCATTTTTCTTCTTGTTGTTTGAGCCCAAGTTTGCGACATCCTTAATAAACCCTGATTGAGAACATCTCCCATAGTAACTAAATCGCCGTGAGCATTAAGACTTGGGTTAACAACGCCACCGGAACCAAAATCAGGAATTAGACCGGGATTAGACCAAATAGCATCAAAAAGGCCGGTAATTAAAGCATCATTATATCCAGAATAGCTTGTGTAAGAAGGAGCGAAAACACCTACTGCACCGCCATTACCTTTCCTTAGAAAATTTTCCGCAAAGCATTCGGCACGTTTAAAATCTCCTGTATGACAGTTGATACTGAACACCACAGGCAACTTATTACCATTATTTAATTGATTGATATTGTTACCGTTGCTAACTAAAGCAGATGCCTCTTGATTTAAAAAATACGGATGTTCCCAACCATAACCATCCGTATAGCCATGGTCGCGATGATACATTATAAATGCGCCTGCATTGAGCTTGTTTAATAAATCGGTGGTGTTTCCTGTCCAATTAAACCCATTGGAGATTAACAAATCTGAAGGAATTGCTTGACCATCACTGTAATACCCGTTATTATAATTAGTCGGGTTACGATTATCAAAAGCAAAGTATGTTCTGCTAATGTTGTAATTCTTCGCTAAGAGATACGAACGAATTTCTTCAGCAGTATGCAAAAAACGTCTGTCGGCATAACCATCTTTATAAGAGGTATAAGTTGACCCATCTTGAAAATAGGCACATGACATTATATTAGAATAAAAACTTGGGTCGGCAACTGGGTTTCTCTCATAGTTAACTATTTTCTGGACAACTTCCAAAGCCTGAGCAGTATTACTCACCGATATACGCCCACGAGCCATATCAGCAGTATAATCGCCGGTTCCATCCATGCAAACATAATAAAGGTCAGTGAGATAGTAAGAAGTACTATAGACAATCTGTTGTGCAGGAACGTCAGCCTGATCACCTAAAATGATGAGGTAGTCAGGATGCGGAGTCATAGAATTGTACAGATTATGAACGCTATCCATGACGGCGGTAGTTGTCCATGAGTTGCTTGAAATCATCTTAACCGAATATCCTAATTGTCTTTTCCATTGAGCAAGCGTATCGGCAGCAGCTTGATAAGTTGGAGTTGTGAGTAGGATAATGTCTGCTGAGTTAGTGGATTTTGTAGAAACAGATGACTTCTTTGGTAATAAATCACTATTCAATACACTATTTTTCATAGATGTGAAAAAATTGTCGGAATTACGATACTTCAATTCCATGAATGAATTATTCGCGGGAGAAAAACTAAGCTTATATCGAATTTTTGAATATACCCTAATGACACCTGTAACCGGATTATACTGTACCGGGCGAATTTGAATAACGGCCATACTAATTCCTCTAATAACCTGAATACCATCTTCTTCTACAATATTAGCAGGAAAAAAAGCATTGGTAGAATATACCTGACTATCCTTTACAAATGAAGGCTCCGGCTGTCCGGCTTCGTCACTTGCAGCATCAAGAGCTGGATGAATGTTAAATCCGGAATACTCGGTATAGGGAGCTTCAATAATTTCGATGACATACTCAT
>JAFGWF010000320.1 GCA_016937295.1 Bacteroidales bacterium | reverse complement strand
CACAGCCGGAAATTCGTCCATGTTGAACCCTTGTTTCGGCTCAACATTCACGGCAAAAAACCACGCCTTCTTTTCCTTTTCGGCAAAACCTACAAACCAACCAGAGTTTAGGCCGTTTCGGCTAACCCAGCCGGTTTTCCCATAAATCTCTGCTTCACGAAAAACCCCTTGAAACATAATGCTTTTAACTGCCTCAACCGTTGATTCGGCAATGGGAAGTTCCTTAAAATTAAAACGTTCTAAAAAATCAATCTGCTCAAAAGGCGTAATTTTTGACTCACCCACCAGCCAAAACACATCCAAATTATTTGAGTCAACTCGCATGTTACCATAATCCAATTTGGTCAAAAAACTACTCATGCGTTCGACACCAATTTTTCTTGCAACTTCTTGATAACAAGGAACACAGGAATATTGAAATGCTTGCTCCAAATTTAAATCCTGCTGCCAAATATCCATAGCTCGAGGACTGCCATCCCATCGAAAAATAGAGGTGTCGGCGTTTAGCACTCCCGTTTCCAAGCCAATAATGGTGTTCGGAATTTTGAAAGTAGAGGCTGGCAATTGTCCTCGATTTGCCCATTGAAAATCGTTAGAATAAAAAATATCCTTATCAAAATCGTGGATTACAATTGTTCCCTCAACATTCAACGAATCTAAAATTTGCTGATATTCAGAAACGTAAACCTGGTTTTCGCTAAAAACTCCGCCTTGAGAAGTCGGGGTATTCTGGCAAGAAACTGCGAATATTAAGGCAACAGTAAAAAAGAAAAGCTTTAAAAATGTTTTCATAATGTATAAAATATGGGTTATAATATTCAACTTAATTTATTGATTTCCATTCCAATGTAGAGAATAACCGCTATAAGAAATAAAACGATTAAAAGAAATAAAATTATGTTTCTCCGCTGAAGATTTCGTTGCTTCTCATAAGATTCCTTAAACACACGAACGTTCTCAATGGAAGCAGCCGATGGCTTATAAAATTCGGATCGTTCATCCAATCCAATTTCTTTATTCTCAAACTCCTCCAATCGCGACTTAATTCCTTTTCGTTTTTTGCGCAATTCTCGATTATTTTTCATCGATTGCACCATTGCCAACATTGAACCGCCGCCGCCCATAACTTCCTTTACTTACTTTTTACATTTTTTACTGAACCATCTTCTGCTAATTCCATGTAACTTCCTTTACTATAATTCATTTCTCCTATAGATAGGTCTCGGCTTAAAGTTAGCGATTTTATCTTTCCATTTTCGTAAAAGCTCACATAGTGCATCAAACTGCTTTTACAAGGGAAACCTTGAATCTCCTGATCGTCAACTAAAAAGCAATTGCGAAGCTTCATATTTGGATAGAAAGATGTAGTAATTTTTTCACCCCCTTTGCAATTAACACCTTGAATAATAGTATGTTGCGACAAATAAATCATCCTTACCTCACTGTGATCTTGTTTATCGAAAAACAAAATCGACTTTGCCGGAATGGAAACAGAATCTAAACTAATATCTATAGCAGTTTGAAACTGTCGAATTTGCCCATTTTCAAAAAAATGTATCCAAGAAACACAATGGAAACCATTTAACTTAGCTTCATCTGCAAGCCGGCATTTCTTAATATTTCCATTTTCAAAAAACGCTGCTGAACTTTCAAAATAGGATATTTCACTCTTGTAATAAGGAAGTTGAATGGTGTTTGATGTAACACATGAAGATAAAAATATTGAAACCGCGAATAGAATTTTTAGAATTTTCATGAAGAAATAATTTAAAAAGTTGACACCTAAAAATGAAGAAAAACCCCTCCTTGAATGACGGATTTTGCCACCCCACCTTCAATATAAAAACCTAATCTATCGGACATCTTATACCTGTAACCAAGAGTAGTTTCAAATCCTACTGGAAAATAATATCTTAAAACTTCACTTAAATATAAATCATTCGACTCAATTTCAGGCAGTTTATAGTTGAATTTCAAACCTAAACCAATCCCCCAAAAGAAATGTCCCGGTTTATCCTTTCTACCAGAAACCTCACACCTGAAATTGATTGCTGTTGACAAGTAGTAAAAATAATATTTCCTATAACCAGATCCGGTTTGAGTATAATAATAATAATCTTTACTGCTTTCAACGACCAGATAATTGATGCTTGCGCCTAAAGAAAACACCTGTTTTTTAAATGTGTAAAGATAGTCAAAATGAATTGGCCCGTACTGTTTACGTTTATCAGCAGGCTTACCATAATCAGATATCCAAGGTGAATAACCATAACCAACCGAAAAAATATATTTAACTGGAGTGAATTTAGTCTTTTTTGCCGAAAGTGAATCTTGCCCGTGAACAAATCCAATAGAACTAAGCGCAATCCAAATCAAAAAAAACAACCTATTTAATCTATTAAAATCTCTCCTATTTTTCATATTTCATTCCCTTAATTAACTGTAAAACTATAACTTGTTGATGAAATACCCATAATATCCGTACTAAAACTGATTCCATTATTATAACATTTACCATCAAAATAGTATTTTCCCGGAATATCCCCATACATGACTAAAACAGAAGGTTCAAATTTATATAAACCTGCTTTCTTTAGAACTACCTTAAAATCAAAAGAATAGAAATTGTTGGCAAAAATGACATTATCTAATTCGAGATATCGTCCATAAGTAGCGCTATTGACAATTGAAGGTTCGAATATCGGGCTACCATTAAAGTCGAACGCCTCATTAATATCAAAACTTGAGTATTGATTATTAAAAACATGGAGTTGAAATATGAATGGAAAATTATTAAGATTATAATAATCTCCTGTGGAATAATCGTAGAATGGATTATAGATACGTGCTGAAATCGCTATGGTATCGCCAACATGGTATGCTAAGCTTAATGGCGAAATTTCAATGGGAAACCTAAAAAGATAAGAATCACCATTAGGAGGACAGTTCGTTTCTTCAGGAGGATTCTGCATAATACACGAAGTTAAGAAACTCAAAATCAGTGCTATAAAAAATATTGTCTTCATATCAGTGTTTGAGGATAATTAGTTTTGAGAGGTGCAACCATTACAGTCCAACAAAAATAGTAAAAATTTAAAACGACAGTTGTTTTTCAAATTTTTATTTTGATGTGTACAACTCGTTACTATTTTTTTATAATCAGGGTTTCAACGTATTGAACACAGATTAAGCAGATTCGTGTTATTCAAAAAAAATCCGTGATATCCGTGTTCCATTTTCAGAAATTGCTAAGTGAAATTTTTATCCCCAAAGTAATATGTCACAATTACACACTATTGATTATCTGAAAGTTGAAATAAAATTTATATGCAATAATCCAGATCTTTTTTCTGAAATTAAACGGTTAAAACAAGGATCTTAGGTTAAATTCTTTATCGATGTACAAAGGAGGACTAAACAAATCGGAAATCTTTTTCCAATCGGTAAGTTTAAAATTTTGAGGAAATTCCGTAGAGCCGTCCATATTTTCGCCATCTTGAGCTATAAAAAGGCCATTAGGGAATTTTGCACCGAGATTCAAGTTCACCACATCAATACCGTCAGTATCCTCAGTACCATCTAGTTGGCCATCACCTATGGTAAAACTACCAATATAATCATTAGTCATGGATCGGTCATAAATCGCGAAACTATTATTCCCCTGACTTGAGGCTATTAAAAAACCATGGTCGGACGATGTATAAAAAATGGTCAGACCTTCGATGTCGAATTTGATGTTGGGATTATCTGTTTTGGAAGAAAATGGGATTAATACCGGATTTGGGTTTGAGGGCTCGGCATTTAGTTTCCAGATACCTTTATCTTCCTCACCCACATAGAGATAGCCGTGCTTATGGTCGGCAACCATTCCTTCACATTGCCCACCTATGTCAAAACTACTTACTAAATTCAAACCTAAGGAGTCTTGTCCCTCCAAAATTTCGTAATGCTCCACAACGCCATCTTTTCCACAAAGAATCGCATAGTTTTTATCCGAAGTCGGACTATGATAGAAGCAAAAACCATAGACCTCATTAACACCGGATTCCGGTGCGTTTTTTAGGATATAATCCAAGGTTCCGTCTGACGAAATCTTAAAAATATCTATGGCATCTGTAGTTCGATTGGTGCCTCCGCAAATATCAATCGTGCCGGATGTAAGTTGCAGATTATAAGCCACATCAATATTATTAATTTCCCCGATAACCGAATATGCCATTTCCTGACCATCAAGATTATAAGCTGCAATTCCACCTTTTTTATTAGAGCCAAAAACAATAGAAAGAGCAGGATTTGAAGGATGAATCCAAACTGCAGGATCATCCGCTGCATCTGAGCCCACGCCTCCCTGCACCGGATCCGTTTCCACATCGGCAACAATTGTAAAAATGGTATCAAAAATCGGGGTGCGATCAATGTAAACAAATTGATTATCGGTGGGTTGTTCATCTGGCTTATCCTTTTTACAGGACAAAAAAACAACAGCAGAAAGCAGCAAGAGGATGGAAATACGAATCATGATTGTTAATTAAAATAAAAGCCAAAGATATTTGTAATAACCTCTTGATTATTAACTAAATATTAATTATTCCTGACTTGAATATTAAATCCTATGGAAATTGAATATTGCTATTTTGCCAGAGAGTTGATTTTGTCTAAGACCTTTTTTATCTCCATCTCCGATTTAAACTTAATACGGTCAAACCGAGTGAATTTCACTGGTTTAATTCCACAATATTCTAAAATAGCTTTTTTTATAGTGAACTTATCAGCATTGCGATAAACGATTGAAACCCAGAAGTTAGGAGCATCACAAGTGGTTATTACATGCGCCTGACGTCCCTTAAGCAGCTTATCCCACATTGCCCCTTTTTCGTGAGCTTTGAACCCAAAGCCGGGATGAAGAGCCCTATCGAAGAATCCTTTGAGCAATGCCGGCATAGCTCCCCACCACATTGGATAAATTATCACCCATTTTTCACACCATTGTATATTTTGTTGAGCTTCAAGTAAATCCGGCTCCAAAGTTTGGATAGCCTTGTAGCCTTGCCACAAAATTGGGTCGAATTTCATCTCAGACAAAATTTGAGAGCGAACTTCATGACCGGCATTCCGAGCAGATTCACAATAATTCTGATAAATCTGTTTGTTCAGGCTATCCTCAGTAGGATGACCAAGTAGTACATATATTTTCATGGTTTTCTAATTATTTTGAGGTCAATAATATAAGGATTAAAGATCTATCTCACAAAACAAAAATGCGGATATTTTTAATCTCTATACCGAATATTTAAAAAAAATTTATAAGTTTAACAAACTGGTTATCAAAGATCTAAAAGATATAATCTAAGGTGACATTCTTCAAGTTTGATTTTATAAACCTTTACGTTTCAGTATTGTTATGTCTTTCTCAACTATTGCCTCCCAATCTTCGGACATCAATAAAAATTGAACTTCAAACTGAAAATCTTCAGTTTTCATCGGATAGGTATTCTCCGATTCGGAAAATATAATATAATCAGCATCTAAGACGGTTGGAAACTGATAAATTTTATCTCTTAATGCCAAATGCGGAAGAAAAGGAGATTGAGCGCTAACCGCTGCATCCTTGGGAATCTGTTTAAGGATTCTATGAACCTCATTAACATCATATTCCCTTTTATAGTGAGATGACTTATAAATCCTAATACGAGATTTGTCAAAATAGTAAACTGTATTATCCATTACTCTGAAACTTGCACCAAAGACAAAAAAGACTAATAAATACGCAGACCAATTGCGAGCTTTATGCGTTGAAATAGAAGAAATTACGTCAATTAAACCAATTGCCAAAATTGGGGCAAATTCAATGCTATACTGCCCGGCAAAACTCCACATTGAAACATCGTTATGATAAAACTTTTGCGCAAAAATTGGAATCAGCATTATTAACCAAAATGGCTTTTTAAGCAGAATAGGTAACCCGGAAAGAGCCAACAAAATCCAAAGTTCCATTTTAACAAAATCATTCGCAAAATCACCTGAATGATTGATAAACAGCAGCTTAATGGCTTCAATAGGATGACTAACCAAGAAAATAATTGCATCAGAGAATCCGGAACCCAATATTTCATAATGGAAGTGAGGATATTCCCCATTATTTGAAATTGAAGGCATAATTATCATTACGACAAAAAAGAAAAAAACAAAAGAAGTAGTAGTTGCAATCCAAAGAAAACGCCTAATCAGGTGATATTTATAAAATTTTATCAAGAATCCAAGATTAACAAATCCAAACCAAAGAGCCATATTTTCTTTTCCAACCCAAATAAAAAACAGTAAAAGAGCCGCAAAAACCCAACTCTGCTTTCGTAAGAAAAACAAATACCATGGAACCAAACAACTTGCAACAACATTGCTGTGATAATCAAACGCTAAAGCCGAAAAAACACCGAAAAATCCTAAGAAAACTAACGAACCGAAAACGGCCAAACTTTCAGTTTTGTCATCAAGTTTTAGAAAAAGATAAACTCCAATTCCACCCGCCAACAAGAACAATATCTGCACAACTAATAAGGTCCAAGAACCAAAAATCCAAATTAAAGGAGAAAAGATAATTAGATATAAATCAAAATGATCTGCCAGCAGATTTTCTGGAATTATTTTAAAAACCATGCTATCATTCCATTGAAAATGAGCATAATCGTATAAAGCATTTGTGTAGGCTCCGAGATCAAGAGCATAGGTTCTAAAGTTATAATGATTAACTAATGAAATTAAAGCGTACAAAATTCCAAAAGCGAATAAAGCGATAAATAATCCTCGATGTTTATTAAATAATTTAAGCAAATCACTGATTATTAAATAATTCCAAAGCTAAGGAGAAATAGTTTTCTAATTATTTTGTTTAACTAAAACAAAAGAGTAAATTCCAACATCGTTTTTAGAAGCCCAGATTTTTAGATTTTTGCCATCAAACTCATAATCATAGGTTCCGTTGAGAATAAGATTCCAATCGAAATCCGCCGTCCAAAAATTTTCATCCTGAAACACAATTTGATCTTCATCCGCCATAAAAGTTCCCGAACCTCCCGCAGGAAAACGGTTTTGATTTCCGTGACAAAGATACCTGCCTTCATTGAACTCCAAAACAGTTGACCCCGTTTGAAAACCGCTTGAATATTCTGCTTTAAATGTGCCGGAATAAACCCCATCTTCAATGGGCTTATTCTCTGATTTACAACTATATATTAAAGTAATAAAAAGAAAACTTAGAAAAAGAAAAGTTAACTGTTTCATGAGGTTAAGTTTAAAATTCTGCAGCAAATTTAACCGTTTAAAACAAAACCTCACAATTTTTTTTCGCATTTGACTCGGAAAACCTCAACGTAATAAAATCAGACTTCGATATAATCTTCGGTTGATAGCATTAAATCCGTTATAGGAATGCTCAAAAAAGCCGAGCAAGCCTCTAAAGTACTAAAAACGGATATATTAATTTTGAAATTGGAATTGATTTGTAATAAATAAGATAACGCAGTGGAATGCGGCTGATCCGTCAAAATGGCCCAGTAAAATTGCGTGTCTTGGTTTTTTGAAGCAAGAAAATCGGAATATGCTTTAATTTCTTGAGCTGAAACCTTCAAATTTGCTTTAGTGATAATTGACAAAACCTTTTTGACTTGATTAATATTCTCATGAGAAAATTCGGTCTTAATCAAACGAGTCAAATCGGAGTAAACTAAATCACCTTCAAGCATGTCAATTAGTAAATGCTCCTTCGGAAAAATTTTAAAAATCATTTTCATTTCAACAGGATTTAGTAAGGTTAATTAGAACTTTCAAATACTTTTTTTTAAAAATAATTCCGGCAAAAAAATGATTTTCAAAATTAAATATATGAATAACAAATATATAAACCGATGAAAGCTAAAGCAATAGCAAGGCTAAAATAAATATCATAATATTAGATCGAACAACCCCATGAAGAAAAGTTTGAGGAAAATTACTTGAAATTAAGGCTTACAAATGCGGGCAAAATGATGAAAATGAAGAAGTTGATTACCCATTTTTTCCATATCACACACCAATTGCTTTCTTTCATAGTTGTGGATTAAAAACTTGTCATCCGTCAGTTTTTCATTTTTTTCCAAAAAATCGAAACACACAAAAGCACGACTCACAATATAGGCAAAAAACCGTAAGAAATTGATTTTATTAGACTTAGGTAATTCCAATTGCTGAATTAAAGAAAATATCCTTTTTGTTTGCTCCGTATAATAGATTCGCAAATCATCCATTTTTGTAGCAGTTGTAGCTAAGGTTTTGATGCCCTGTTCTTTGTCCCGATAAATATCAAAAATGTCATTTTCGAGTTGAGCCATGCCGCCAAGCAAATAGCGCAGTTGATATTCAATATCCGAAGCAGGTTGTCCAAAAACACTACTATAAAAAAGCATACTTACGCCGCCTTTTTCAAATGTAATTCGCTCAATTTCTGCGTATTCGAGGCTGTCGGTCTTCTGTTTCAAACTAAGAATCTGTGCCTCAAAAATTTTATCCACAAAGCTCAGCAGCATTTCTTTATCCTTTGTAAAATGCAATGCTTTTTGCGACAGAAACCAAAAAAGCTTCTCTCGTGAGTTATTAGCCGGAGTGTCGTCAACTGCCGAAATTAACTGCCGAATATGCTCCAAAGAAGTAGGGTTTTCATCAAAAAAATCATCAAACAAACCGGTCAAACTGCCAACATAAGTTAAGGCATATCGCTCCTCCTTAGTCAGTCCAAAACCACGCAGCAAACAATAGCCCTCCCCCAAAAACGCCGGAATTGCAAAAGCATAATAGTCTGTTATTTTTTTAAAATCTTTTTCTGTAAGTGAGCCATCATTTTCAGCTTGAAACTTGCCTAAATCCACATAAATCGTCTCCACCAAAAACTTCTTCTGAAGGTCAGAATTTCGCTTATAAAAGCGATATAAAGATGGAATGGAAAGAATGTTTTCAAGGTAATTCAACATAAATTTTGCAATTAGTCAATCTGCCGATTTGTTTAGCAAAAATAGAAAATCATTGCATTTTAAGGATTATTTCTTAAAACAAAAATCTCCAGATTGCTTTACCTCAAACGAATAATCCCTCCGAACAAAATATCCAATTCAGAAAAAAAGAAATGTTGGTTGGCCTTATCAGATTTTGAGGCAGTTGTGCGAATGTCGGGCATTGAGATGAAACCGCCTTTAAGCTCTGTTTGAATAAAAAAGTATTTCAAAAAATTTACATTTACCCCAACCACTGCACCAAGCCCGAAACCTGCTAAATGGAACTCATCATATCTCGGATTATTCAACAAAGTAGTATTGGTCTTGGGCACCAACACTCCGGCTCCAACACCTTCAATGGCAGACAATTGTATGCTTCGATGCTTAAAAAAAGGATTAGAATGTCGTAGTTCAAAATTGATATAGTTTAATCCATCGGTATGCTCAAACTTCAGAAAATTTTCTTCAAGAACAATTTTATCATTTGCATAAACTCCATCATAAATTGTGTTTGAATTGGCAATATTTCCCTCAATATCAACAGTTTGATTTTGTTGCATAACATATTTCATGTGATCAATTCCAAAGGAAATATCCCAATTATCTTTGAAAAAATACCCCACACGGAAATTATACTGAGGCAGCGTCACAAATCCGGGATGGAAATAGGGATTAAAGCCAAATTTAGACGGGCGGTCATTTGCAACCACATCCTTGAGTGTAAAATCGTAATTTGTTCCTTGAAAATGAATATCCGACATGGTAAACCATTCCCAATTCCAACCCCAATAGAAATAAAGATTTCCTTTTTTTGCTCGGTAAAAATCAGTGTTAGATTCTTGATTTTGAGCACTTAACAGAAACGGTAAGAACAATATTACAAATAAAAGCTTTTTCATAGAATTTCAATTAGTCATTAAAAAGCAATATTAAGTCAAATTAAGTAATTGACTACTTTTTTCTTGTTCCAACTACGCTTCCAGTAGTCAGACCTCCCAACCCAATTCGATCATAAATATATAATTTTAAAATATCATTACCAATAAATTCTCCTGTCAGGGAATGATTAAAAGAATTATTTAAACCAGAGACTTTCCCATCGGGTTTTAAAAAAAGACTCCATTGTAAGGTAGAAGTCACTTTCACATATATTATACTATCCACCGTAGAGCTCGTGGTTGAATCCATATTCTGATCTGCTACATATCCCTCAGTATCATATACTTGAGTTCCCGGAGGGTAACCATATACACTATATGAAATCTCAGTATGAAAATTATAATCGCCATAATATTTTCTTTTGTAATCTACTGAATAAGTGGAACTTTCATCTTTCTTACAAGCAAAAAAAGTGAAAACGATGACTACAATTAAAGCAAAAAGAACGTTTTGGTTTTTCATAACTTATGGTTTTAAGTATTAAAAATATCTATAATTTAACTGTAAATTGCTATAAGTAAAACAATTACAAAAAAGAAAAAAGAAACTGCAATTAAATAATTTCGTTTGCGGTTATCGACTTTACGAATGAATTCTGAGCTTTTTGGCTTATCACCTTTTCCCTCACGCGATTCAACATGTAATCTATTCATGTCTTCACCATAAATTTCTTTCATTTTTTCAAAAGGCTGCGATGATTTTCGGGTAAAAACCGAAGCACGATTCCCTGCTCCAATATACCATGAATTGACTATTAATCGTGCTCTTTTGGATTGACGTTGCATGGATTATTAAATATTTTGATTCTCAATTATTTAATTGATTTACAAAGATAAATGAAAAAAAAGTGAATTCAACGATTTTTTCCAAATTAGAAAAAAATATTCAAAACAGATTGCATATTCAGGAAAATAAATACTTTTGCGTAACAATCAATTCAGCACAGATTTGCAAAAGGTAAAATTAAACGTAGCTAAAAAGCCGTTCAACATAAGAATTCAGGAATATAAAATCCTAACACTTATCGCCTGCATCTTGGCCATTTTTTTCTTAGTTCAATATCGTTTTTTAAGAATTCAACCCAACGAAAATCCGAGTTTAAAAGTAACTACTTGGGATGCGTTTGGGTACTATATGTATCTGCCAGGCATTTTTATTTATCACGATGTCAAGGAGTTACGATGGCTACCGGAGATTGAAAACAAATACCAGCTTACCGGAGGAGAACTTTATCAAGCCAGTCGATTTAAAAACGGCAACTATGTTTTCAAATATTTGGGAGGCGTGGCCATTCTTGAAGCGCCATTCTTTGCAATTGCTCACCTCTATGCAAAGTTCTCACCCTACCCCGCCGATGGATTTTCAGCACCTTATCAATATGCGCTTGCCATTGGTGCACTGTTATACTTTTCATTGGCAATATTTCTACTTCGACACCTTTTATTACTCTATTTCAGCGATTTAGCCACAGCCATCACCCTTTTGCTTTTGGTTTTCGCAACCAATCTCCCGCAATATATTGCCGTGGAAAGCGCCATGAGTCATGCTTATATTTTCCCATTATATGCACTGATTATTTGGCTTACTATCCAATGGCATAAGTCTCCAAAGCCATACTCTGCCTTTCTGATTGGCTTTATCATCGGTTTAGCCACCATCGCTCGCCCAACTGAATTAGTTATGGTTTTTAT
>JAFGWF010000319.1 GCA_016937295.1 Bacteroidales bacterium | reverse complement strand
GGAAAAAGAATCGTAAGAGTAAAAGCACTACACCAAAAATAGCCACTAATTCAGATACTTAGCCACAATTGGCATTCGTCTTCCCTGACCAAAAGCCTTTGGACTTACGCGCAAAATCGGAGGTGTTTGGTAGCGTTTATGCTCGCTAAGATTTACCATTTTCAGCACTCGGTTCACCGTAAAGGCATCGAAACCGGCTGCAATAATTTCATCCGGTCCCTTTCGCTCTTCGATATAAAGGGTAAGTATCTGATCCAAAATATCATAGTCGGGCAACGAATCCGAATCTTTTTGGTCGGGACGCAACTCCGCAGAAGGTGGTTTGGTGATGATATTTTCAGGAATGATTTCCATATCGCGATTGATGAACCGAGCTAAAGCAAAAACCTGAGTTTTATACACATCGCCCAAAACGGAAAGTCCGCCGTTCATGTCGCCATAAAGTGTTCCATAACCCACGGCGGCTTCAGATTTATTACTGGTATTCAACAAGATATGTCCAAACTTATTAGAAAAAGCCATTAAAAGCACACCTCGAATCCGCGCTTGTAAATTCTCCTCAGCCAAACCAAAAGGCAACCCTTGAAAATAAGGTTTAAGCACTTCTTCAAAATTGGAATATGGTTCAGAAATGCCAATTTTATGATAGCTAACCCCCAGATTATTGGCAAGTTGAACCGAATCGGATATGGAATGATCGCTTGAAAACTGTGACGGCATCAGCAAGGCCAAAACGTTTTCGGCGCCTAACGCTTTTGCTGCAAGAGCTAAAGTAACAGCCGAATCAATTCCACCTGACAGTCCGAGAATTGCCTTGGTAAAACCTAACTTCGCAAAATAGTTTTTAATTCCAACGAGGAGCGCATCATGAATTGATTCGATTGGATTGGTAAAAATCGGTGCTGTAAGGTCTGGATTGGAAAGTAGATTTTCGGTATCAAAAATCTGAAAATCTTCTTCAAAATCAGCAAGTTTTGCAACCAAATCACCTTTAGAATCAAGAACCAAGGATCCACCATCGAAAATCAGCTCCGTTTGACTGCCGATATGATTAACATAAAACAAAGGGAGGCTATATTTTGAAGCATTTTGGCGCAAAACATCCAAGCGCGTTTCAGCCTGACGATAATGGAAAGGCGAAGCAGCAATATTGATAATTAAATCCGGCTTCAATTTGGCGAGTTCGGTCATTGGGTCGATATAATAAAGTGGATTTTCATCCACATTCCACAAGTCTTCACAGATAGTTAAAGCAATCTTTTTTCCCTGACATTCAACAAGTTCAAAAGTTTTATTTGGCTCAAAATAACGATACTCGTCAAAAATATCATAGTTTGGAAGTAAGGTTTTGTGAATCAATTTCGTCACCTTGCCATTAGCTAAAAACCACGCCGTGTTGAACAGAGGTTTTCCTTTTCCTATTTGATTTCGTGATGGAGCACCAACAATAGCAGCTACATCTGTACAATGTGCAGCTATCTGATTCACAGCCTTTTCGGAGCGAGAAATAAAATCGTTGAACTCCAAAAAATCGCGTGGAGGGTAGCCCGTTACGGCCAACTCAGGAAAGACAATTAAATCGACTCCTGAACTTCGGGCTTCATGAATCCTATCAATAATTTTTTGTGTGTTCGACTCAAAATTCCCAATATGGAAATTTAGTTGGGCTAAGGCAATCTTCATTGAGCATTGTATTAGAAAAGAAAACCGGCTGTAAGAGCCACCTGATTGATGAAAGCGTTTTCGTTTAAAGTAGGATCAAAAGCATTAGTGCCGGAGAGTACGTCAATGAGACCATCACGATAATTAAGACCTACGAAAGCACTAAAAGACTTACTAATTTGATATTCAGCACCCAGACCCACATTAAATCCAAGCTGAAAGAATGCTGATTCTTTTTTATTATCAAATTCTGAATAATTATCATCCTTGTTTGAATAATCAAATTTATCGTCAACATAAGCAGCTAAACGCATTCCGGGGCGCAAACCTATTTGAAAAAAATAAGTAAAATAGCCAATCTGATTGGTTTTGAGTTTCAATTCGATGGGCACATCAACATACCGAAGTTCGTATTTTCTATGAAGTTTTGCAGCAGTTGTTCCTAATGAATCGAGATACGTTAGTTTACCACCTGTACCACCAAGTCGGAATCCGGTGCTTAGGGTGTAATTCTCCGTAAAGTTCACATCAAAGAGCAATCCCCAACCTGCCACCAAACGACTTCCGTCTGCTTCATACTGAACCTTGTGGTTTAAATCCATTTTAGGTTTCATCCAAGAAATTGCCGTTTCGCCAAAAACACCGATGCGAAAGGTTTTAAATTCTTGCTTTTTAGGTTTGGGAGGATGATTCATTTTATCGGTTGGCGCATCTTGTGCAAAGATAGGTGCTTGAATAACAAATAGTAACAGGGTTATTAAAATTAACTTTGTTTTCATAATCTAATATTTATGGAATTATTGCAAACGTACAAAAAAAACCAATTTGAGAAGCAATTGAATTATATGAAAAAGCGCCAGATTTCTATTTGGAATACTCTACCTTTTCTGCAAGTGAAATGCGATACTCTTCATTCACTGTAAGAAATATCATTGAAATCCATGAGATTAGAAGAATGGCAACTAAGAAAATAGCTGTTTTACCCCGTCGTCGAAGAAATCCAAGAACAAAAATGGTGAAAATCAGACTAAGGAGAGACAAACTGACTAAAATCAAACTTATATGCACATTTAGCCAACCTGTAATGATAACAGATTCCTGTGGATTTTGCGGATTGACAAAAACATAAAAATCCGGATTTTCCTCCAACTGCAAGAAAAGCTCATAATGAGGCTCCACGGAATTATTAGCATAACCAAATGCTATCTTATCGTTGGTATAATCTTGTCCTTCAAAAACATAGGAATATGAAATATGTATTTCATAGGAAAACCCCGAAGCATCACCTTCCATTGATTCCACTTCACTCGATTCCCAATCTATGGATTGAACATGAGCTATTACTTTTTCCCAAGATGCCGCTTTACGAGATGGCAGATAATCCCTCAAGCCAATATAGGCGGGTACTAGACTTAGCACCGAAAAAACAATTAGAAAAAAATAAATCAAAACTTTCTTAATAGTTGCCAACATTATTCTACAATTAAAAATTAAAAATCACATTTAGAATTTCAAACAAAAATATAATAATTACCATTCGCTGTTTTACAGGAATCCAAACACATTTATATTGTTCAAAGTTGATTAAAACATCGTTTAAACCTTCATTAAACAAAAAAATAAAGGGTCAGAATGTTCCAGGATTAAAGATTATTCAAAAATAACAAAAATCATTTTGTTTAACTTTTTTGTATTTTCGTTAAACATTTTAGTATTTTTGCAGTGCATTTATTAAACAACATTTAATGAAGAATTTTTTAGTAATCGGAGGCTCGTCAGGAATTGGAAAACAGATTTCGACCATGTTGGTTTCGGAAGGTCATGCGGTTTTTAGCTCATACAATACCAATTATATTCCTGACAATAAGAATGTTAAATATTTCCCACTGAATGTCTTAGAAAAAATTGAATTGCCGAATTGGCTACCGGAGCAAATTGACGGTTTTGTTTATTGCCCGGGCAGCATTTCATTAAAACCATTTCATCGACTCACAAAAGAATCATTTCTGATGGATTATGAACTCAATGTGCTGGGCGCATTAGAAATTTTGAAACAAATATTGCCACGACTCAAGTCGGCCTCGGTTGTGTTTTTTTCAACCATCGCTGCGCAAAAAGGCATGAAATATCACGCTCAAGTAGCAGCGTCAAAAGGGGCAATTGAAGGAATCACCCATGCCCTTGCCGCCGAATTAGCACCAAATATAAGAGTTAACGCCGTTGCGCCTTCCCTTACCGAAACTCCTTTATCAGCATCGCTTCTAAAAACCGATCAGCAGAGAGAGGGAAATGCTAAAAGACATCCATTACAACGCTTTGGTAATGTGGAAGATATAGCTGCGGCCGTTTGTTTTCTCCTTTCTGAAAAATCCTCATGGATAACCGGACAAGTGCTTCATGTGGATGGAGGATTTTCAACTATTAACCTTTAAATCAATATCTTATGTTAAATCTCATAAATCGCAAAAGCAAAATAGAACGACTTTACGACAAATATTTCCAACTATTGGAAAGGGCACGAGAAATATCGGATACCAACAGGCGAAAAAGTGATGAGCTTTTTGCCAAATCCAACAAAATTCTCAAAGAAATACAACAAACACAACAAATACCATGGCTTTCTATCAATTAATACGGGAACAAAAAATCCCGGCATCCCAAGCGGAAATTTGGGATTTCATATCATCGCCGGCTAACCTAAAACTCATTACACCTTCTTATATGGGTTTCGACATCACTTCCGGAAACGTACCCGAAAAGATGTATGAAGGAATGATTATCACTTACAAGGTAAGTCCTGTAGCAGGTATCAAAACCGATTGGATGACCGAAATAACCCATATCAAGAACCAGGAGTATTTCGTTGATGAACAGCGCGTTGGACCATATAAACTTTGGCATCATCAGCATCACATTTTTCCAATTGAAGGTGGTGTTTTAATGCGTGACATCGTAACCTATTCCCCGCCTTTTGGCATCTTAGGAAGAATTGCAAACGCACTGATTATCAAGAAAAAACTAAAAGAAATTTTCACTTACAGATATAACGCTTTAGTCCAAAAATATGGCGATTTTGAAATATAATTAACTATTTATGAGTATTTTAACTAAAACTGAATTAGAAAACTGGGATCAAAAAAAACGTCTGAATCTAATCAACAGCATTGGCGGAATTAAACCGGCAAATTTGATTGGAACCATATCGAAAAGCGGCAAAACCAATTTGGCGATATTTTTCTCTGTTCTACATGTTCAGAGTCATCCGGCTCAACTTGCATTTTTGCTCCGCCCAACCGATGAACAGAGGCGTGACAGTTGGGAAAACATCCAGGAAACAGGCGTTTTTACTGTAAACGCCATTACCTCAAATCTTTCAGAAAGAGCGCATTACACTTCGGCAAAATTTCCAGAGGAGGTTTCCGAGTTCGATTCTTGTCATATCAAACCATTATTTAGTCAAAACCTGATAGCCCCTTATGTTGCCGAAAGTCCAATTAAAATTGGTTGTCGATTTGAAGAACATCACTATCTGAAATCGAGTCGAACTACTTTAGTCGTTGGAACCATTGAGGAAATCATCATCGATGAATATTTTATCGACCCAAGAGGCTATTTAGCGTTTGATAAAATGAATTTGGTAGGAATCGGTGGTTTAAATTCTTACTACAAAGTTGAAAAAACTGCTGAATTTCCGTATGCTCGTTTGGAAAATTTACCGATATTTACCGATTATTAATATCGTCAAATTTCAGCTTATGAAATTCCGAATCACCCTCCTCATCATGTCAATATCAATAGCATTTGGTTGTAAAAGTTCAAAAGAATTAGTTACGGTTGATAAAGTGGATTTAACAAAATATGCCGGTCAATGGTACGAAATTGCCAGACTTCCAAACAGTTTTGAAAAGGGACTAAAATGCACCTCGGCACACTATTCCTTGAACGAAAACGGCACCATTAAAGTGGTGAATCGTGGCGTTTCAGAAACAGATTCCAATAAAAAAAGTGAGGCAGTTGGCATTGCGAAAGTTCCTGACCCAAAGCATCCCGGGCGATTAAAGGTTAGTTTTTTCAGACCTTTTTGGGGAAAATATTATAT
>JAFGWF010000058.1 GCA_016937295.1 Bacteroidales bacterium | reverse complement strand
TGGAGTTTCGCAAGACCACCTCAATAATTGGCGATTTATTGCGAATCAAATTCCGTTCAAAAATTTATACTCTGTTGACATTCTGCAGCAAACGCCTCTTCGCGACTTTTTTAAATCCTATCGTCCCCAAACCATTTTCAATTTGGCAGCTTATGGGGCTTATTCTAAGCAAAAAGAATATGACAAAATCTATCAAACCAACTTTCTTGCAACCGTTGACCTTATTGAAATAGCTAAGGATTTTGAATTTGAATGCTTTATTCAAGCAGGTTCGAGCAGCGAATATGGTTTGAACTCAGCAGCGCCCACCGAAACGGAAGAGCTTATTCCTAACAGTCATTATGCTGTAAGTAAAGCCGCTGTTTTTCAAGCCATTAAATATTTTGGACAGATTGAGGATTTACCGGTTGCACATCTCAGATTATACTCTGCGTATGGTCCTTGGGAGGAGCCTGATCGACTGATTCCGGTACTCATTTCATACGCCCGCAAAGGGAAATTGCCACCTTTGGTTGCGGCTGAAATTTCGCGGGATTTTATTTTTATCGAAGATGTTGTTGACGCATTTTTGAAAGCAGCAGCCAATATCGAAAAGATTAAAGGGTTAGCGTTAAACATTGGCACCGGACAAAAAACTACCATTCGTGATTTAATTCAAACGACCCAAGATATATTTCAAATTAAAACCGATGCGGAATTTGGACAAATGCCAAACAGACGCTGGGACTTGAAAGATTGGTATAGTAATCCTTCGATGGGGGAGAAATGGATCGACTTTAAAGCAAAAACCAACCTTAAAGAAGGACTACTGCAAACTCGTGATTGGCAAATACGTGTAAATTTTGATAACGCATATTGGAACAGAACACAATGAAAGAATTAGCGATTGTTTTACCTATTTATAATCAAGAGTCTCATATTGAGATAATTATCAATAATTTCACTCCTGAGTTGGAAAAAGAAAATATCGACTATGAAATCATTTTTGTGGTCAATGGAAGCAAAGACCGCAGTTTTGAAAAATGCCTCGACATCGCATCGACTAATCCAAAGATTAAAGCCTATGAGCTTAAGGAATCTGGCTGGGGACGTGCTGTAAAACATGGCATTCAACAAGCTAATGCGCGATGGATTGCCTACACTAACTCAGCGCGTACACATATCGACGACTTAAAAACGTGTATCCGATATGCTCAAGTTGACGACAGTACGGTTGTGAAAGCCAATAGAATTATTCGCGAAAGTTTTATGAGACGTTTAGGTTCGGTAATTTACAATTTTGAAAATCGTTATTTCTTCAAAACAGCTATCTGGGATGTAAATGGCACTCCAAAAATTTTTCCCGGCGAATTTCTTCAAAATCAACAAATTATCAGCAATGGTGACTTGATTGATGCCGAATTGATGGCCTTATGCAACCAAAAAAGAATGACCGTTATCGAAATTCCAATCTATGCCACTGACCGCATTTCAGGTAAAAGCACCACAAAATTAAGGTCAGCAATAAAGATGTATTTTGGACTTTTCAAACTAAAAAAGCACCTGAAAAATGGATAGAAAATCGTTGCATAAATACTATAACGAACTGTTTCGCAATCCATTAGAAATTGCGGCTAATCCAATTCAGGATGTGACAGCGTTAAACAAAAGTTTAAAATTTAAAGCAGATTCCGGCTTTGTGGAAATCTTGCGAAAATTGGATATTCAACTTTTTGTCACACGCGAATACGAACATTTGCTTCTCTGCTTAGAAACGGTTGATGGAAAAATTAATCAAAGCTTCTACCCTATTGCACATCCTTCAGGCATAGCTATTCACGCCGACCATCTTTATCTCGCTTCAACTCGAAACCCAAATGCGATAGTTGAATTCACTAAAGTTTCCGATTTTCAGCAACGAGTAGAGAGTAAAAGCAAAAATTTTAGTTTCATGCCCTACCTTCCATCTCGGATAAAATATTTTCCGGGTCAAACCTATTTCCACGATTTAGTTTTTATTGATAATCAGTTATTTGCAAACAGTGTTGGAAATAATGGCGTTATCAAAATCAACTTCGACACATCAATTCCTGACCCAATTGTTTGGAAACCAAACTTGCCTGAAAAACATCAGTCAAAACTCCTTTCCGGAAATTATTTACAACTGAACAGTATTGCCACCGGTAAATCATTGGAGAACAGTTATTTCTCAGCATCAGTTGAGTTTCCGGGAAAATACAGACCCGGCCACCAAAAATTTCAGGTGGACAAAAAAGGGGTAATCTTTTCCTCTAATGGCGAAATTGTTTGCAGAAACCTAACCCGCCCTCACTCCGCACGAATGTTCAAAGATAAAATTTGGGTGAATGATAGTGGCTATGGCACAGTGGGTTATGTCGAGGATGGAAAGTATTTTCCTGTAATTAAACTCAACGGCTGGACCAGAGGACTTCATTTTGTGTACAAATACGCATTTGTGGGAACGAGTCGAGTGCTGCCCAAATTTGAACATTATGCCCCCGGGGTGGACCATAAAAAAAGCGAAACCGGCATTGTGATTATCAATACCGAAACCTTGCAAATTGAAGGTAAGATTATTTTTCCAAATGGAAACCAAATTTTTGGCATAGAATCTTTTAGGAATAATTTACCTAATCGACTTTTTATGCCGAAAGAAACAACGAACATAAAACATTTAAATTCAATATTTTATCAATATAAAAACACCTAACAATGAACGAAAAAACTTTTAAACTCTTAATGCTTTCGGCAATGTACGAAAATGGAGGAAATACCACTCATAGATTTCTTGACGGGCATCCGGAATTATTTGTTTACCCTTTTGAATCGCAGCCGGGTACAAAATATGTTCAGGACAAATTCACCACCATGTTTCCTGTTAAATATCGCTGGCCTGTTTTTCCGGAAAGCCTCAGCCCTGAGGAAATGTTTTATGCCATCATCGACGAGGAAGCAAAGATTAGAGCAAGAACGCCTTATGTCAGCAAATTTCGCAATGCAGATTTTGAAATGAATGATGAAGAGAGAAAAGAAATTTTCATAAAATACATCGAAGATATTGGAGATAAAAGTAGAGCCACAGCCATGGAGGCGTTTTTCAGAGCCACATTTGATGCGTGGAAAAATTATAATCGCACCGGTGACGAAAAAGTGTGGGTAGGTTATAGTCCAATTATAGGCGTTGACGGTGAGGCACTTATCAACGATTTAAAAGGCAACGGATACGTTTTGCACGTAATGCGCAATCCATTTAGCTGCTATGCCGAAACCCGCAAACGTCCTGTCCCTCTTTCACTTGACCACTATATAAATGCGTGGGTTAATAATCAATATTACGCAAACTATTTGTCAAAAAAATTCCCTGACCATTTTTTCTTTGTTAGGTACGAAGATATTATCGAGAATCCGAAATTGGTTTTAGGTAATGTACTGAAAAAGATAGGTTTAGAGACAAATGAATCGCTGAAAAACCCCAGTTGGAACGGTGAGCCTTTAAAAGAAGTTTATCCTTGGGGCACGGTGAGAATACCTACGAAAGAAGTTAACATCGACACTGCCAGAGAGTTGACTAAAGAACAAATTGAAGAAATTTACCTAAGAACGGAACTATATCTTCAAAAGTTTGATTATATGGGAATTTACGACCAGATTAAATAGGATAATTTCGATATAATTTACCTTTATCAAACTTCTTTTTTCTGAATACTCTTTGGGAGGCGTTCTCTTTATGTGGTTTGGTTTAACCAATTAATTAGTTCGTCAAACGATAACCTATTTTGCATGACTGCTATGGCAAGTTGGATGCGAATCAGAGTATGTTTACATATTTTCGACTTGTTGCCTCAAATTTAAAGATCGCGAGACTTTTTAGGTAGAGGTCTTATTAAAGATGACCTTTTTTCTTTTGCAAAGTATAATTTATCAAATCCAGATTTCTCTGTGCATCAACAAAATCAGGTTTTATTTTTACCGCTTTTTCAAGACAGATTTTTGCCGAATCTAACTTTTGAGTTTGGATATACAAATAGGCCATCTGATTATACAAAGTAGCATTTAAAGGGTGAAACATCATTTGCTCATTAAAAGATTGGTTATCATAAGAGCTGAAATCAACCGATTCTATATCCTTTTCGAGTAGTACCCTTATATCTTGTCGAACATCGTCCATCAAATATAGGAAATAGCTTTTTTTAAGCATACCTTGATAGCAGTTTTTCATGCTGAATTGATTTTTAAAAGCAAGGTCAAATGACTTCCGAGCTAAATTAAACTGTTTGATATTATTAAAAGTTTCACCTGCTTTTTGATAGGCATATATGGGATAGGGTGCGATTTCTGCCGATTTAAGGTAGTAAATGGCGGCATTTTGCATTTCGTTCCTACTTAAATAGATTTCTCCTAAATAATAAAAAATTTCATTGTTCAATTTATCTTTCAATGGAATGGCATTTCGTAAATCTTGCTCTGCTCTGTACAAGTCTCCATAAAGATAATAGGTGATTCCTCGATTTATGTAAGCCTCTGGTATATTGGGGTCTATACTTAATGCTTTGTCAAATTGAGTTAAAGCCTTAGAATAGTTTCCAGCCATCATAAATTGATTTCCATAGGTAATATATGAACGAGCTTCACCTTCCTTGCCTTCTTGACATGCTTTTTTTAGCAACTCAGGTGCTAAAAATGCTATT